>JAZRFS010000140.1:0-1922 GCA_045643765.1 Eubacteriales bacterium | reverse complement strand
CCACCGACGACAAAAAGCTTTGAGGGGACAAGCAAACGGAAAATCCCGGGGAAACGGTGCCCGTTTCCGGGGGATTTTGTGATAGGGAGTGCGCGGTATTACAGAATTACGTAAAGTAACACGTCTGCTGCGATTGCTGATAAAACGCACACCATTACGGGGCATTTTACAAAAGCAAGCAGAGCGGCAACGGCGGCACCGAGGATGCCGATCCAGATGTTGGCGCTATCCACGAAAAGCACGCCGGGGAAGATCAGCGCAGCCATCGCGGTGTAGGGGATCAGCTTCAAAAACTTTTCCAGCTTTCCCGAAAAACGCAAGCGTTCCACCAAAACGGCAGGCAGGGCGCGGGGAATATAGGTGACAAGGCACATACCAAGCAGAATAAGCACAATCTCAGCTCTCATGACCTTCCTCCTTTTTCTCGCCAAGATCCACGAAGAAGACACCAACACCGGCGCCGAGCAACGTGGAAAGGATCATTGCCCACGAACCATCCATCACAAGCGAGAGCAGAAAATTGCAAAGGGCAGTCAGCACGACCAGAATGGTCAGGCGCAGATTGCCGCGCAGATTGGGCACAAGCAGACCGATAAACATGGCGTACAGTGAGATGCCGAGGCTGGCACTCAGCATAGCGGGAAGAAGATCGGCGACAAGCGCGCCCATCAGTGTGCCCGCATTCCAGGAAAGATAAGTGGAAAGGATCAGACCGAAGAAAAACCACGGGGTGCAGTTTTCCCCGCGCTCTGTGGTGAAGATGGCGAAGGATTCGTCGGTCACGCCAAAGGAAAGGGGGAGGCGGGCTGCTGTGGAGCAGTCTTTCATACGGTTGAATACGCACGTGCTCATAATCACGTGACGCAGATTGAGGATGAAGGTGGCGAAGATGATGGCGGCGATCCCGGCGCCCCTTGCATACATCCCGGCAGCCATCATCTGAGAGGCGCCGGCAAACACCGTTACGGACATCAGCGAGGTCTCGGCGATACTAAGCCCCGCTTGTCTTGCCATAATGGCAAACGCGATCCCAACGGGGACAAAGCCGAGAATGACGGGAACACCCGCGCGCAAGCCTCGTGCAAATTGTTGTTTTCTCAATGCTAAGTGCTCCTTTTTTGTGCTTTTACATCATTATACATCAAAAATCGCATCGGCGCAATAGCGATTTTAAAGTTTCTTTGGCAAGAAAAGCTTTTTACTTTGTAAAAAGATGGAAAGATTTTTGTGTTTTAAGGGGCAAAATGGTTGACAATGCGTGTGATTAGTGATACAATAATTATGTATGAAAAAATCGGCGCATCAGCCGAAGCAAAAGAAGAAAGGAACATACAAAATGGCAACAGTAGTCATCATGCCCCGTCAGGGACAAAGCGTGGAAAGCTGTGTGATCACCGCCTTCAACAAAAAGGTTGGCGACACCGTGGAAAAGGGCGAGGTTCTCTTCTCCTACGAAACCGACAAATCCTCTTTTGACGAGCCCGCTCCCGAAGCAGGCAAAATTCTGGCAATCTTCCGCGAGGAGGGCGACGACGTCCCCTGCCTTGAGAACGTATTGGTGATCGGTGCGGACGGCGAGGACGTTTCCGCATTCGCACCCGCTGCTGAGGTAGCCGCCGGTGGGGCAGAGGGGGCGCGGGACGGACGGCCAGCTGAGGCAGCTCCCGTGGCAGCCGCTCCTGCAGCCGAGGCACAGGCAACCGCCGCTGTCGGTGGCACCGTGTCCATCTCTCCCCGTGCACGCCTTCTGGCTGAAAAGACCAATGCCGATCTTTTGAAGGCAGTTCCCACCGGCCCCAATGGCCGCATCATCGAGCGCGACGTGCAGAAGCTGCTTGACCAGGGCTTCACCGTTTCCGCCGCTGCCAAGGACGGCTACACCAACGCCGTTGAGGGCACCGGTATCAACGGCAAGGTGATGC
>JAZRFS010000139.1:0-2073 GCA_045643765.1 Eubacteriales bacterium | reverse complement strand
GTATTAGCCCAAACACGATTTCCAGTCGTGCGCCTTAGACCAGCTCAGCCATCTCTCCACGCGACCTATATATGATAACAGATTTTTGCGGGTTTGTCAATAGGTTGTTTGAAAAAAATTGCATTTTTTGCAAAAAAAGAGCGCGAGCTTTTCAAGCGCGAAGCAAATCCAAGAAAATGCGCTTTTTTGCTTGAAAATTTCTTTACTTTCCCACGCGCGCGTGTTATAATGGGGGCAATATGAGAATGTGAGGTTCCAAAAAATGAGATTGCGACTGACAAAAATCGGCACACACCCCACGCTCACCTATGCGACAGAGGAGCTTGTCAAATATCTTCGCCTGATGGACAAGAGCACGGCTGTTGACGAGTTCGCTTGTGAGGATCACGAGGAATGGAAAAACGAGTTTGGTGAAACGCTGGCGCTTGGTGTGGGGCTTGGCGTGGCGTGCGCCGCAGATGACTGTATCCGCATCTGCGTGAAGAACGGGGGCGGCGTGATCACGGGCAGCAATCCGCGCTCGGTCCTGTTTGCGGTCTACCGCTTTTTATACGAGCTTGGCTGCCGTTTCCCCTCGCCGGAGGATGACGGCGACGTGATCCCGTGCCGCAAGCTTTCTCTCACCGATCTGACGGTAAACGTGGCACAAACGCCCTCCTACCGCCATCGCGGCATCGTCATTGAGGGAAGTCTGGATTACACGCAAGCGAAGAATATGGTCAAATGGATGCCAAAGCTCGGCTTGAACGAGTATTTTATCCAATATCTCTCTCCCCGTCAGTATTTCAACCGCGTGTATAAATATTACGGTACGCCCCTTTCGCACGGGGAGGCATCTCTGATGCAAGCCCGTCTTGTACAGGAGATCAAAAAGCGCGATCTTGTGTATCACGCGGTGGGGCATACGTGGCAATGCGTGCCCTTCGGTATTGAGGGCGTCTACGGCAAAAAGGACGTGATCGTCCCCGAAAAATCGCGCAAGTATCTGGCGCTGGTCAACGGCAAGCGCGAGCTGTTCCACAACAACCCCTTGGAAACCGAGGTCTGCTACTCCGACCCCGAGGCGCGTGCGATCATGGTGCGTGCCGCCGTAGAGTATTGTAAGGCGCACCCCGAGGTGGACTATCTGCATTTCTGGCAATCCGACGGCAGCAACAACACCTGCGAGTGCGACAAATGCCGCGATAAAGTCGTGGCGGACTTGTACGTGCCGTTGCTCAACGAGCTGGACGAGGCGTTTACCAAAGAGGGCATCGGGGCGAAGATCGTTTTTCTTTGCTATACCAACCTGTACTGGGCACCCGTGGAGGCGCGGCTTTGCAACAAAGACCGCTTCGTCTTTATGGCAACGATCGCGCACTCCTATTCCAAACCGATCAACCACTTCGAGCGCCCCGTGGAGCTACCCCCTTACCGCATGAATCAAAATCGCATTCCGCGCACCAACGAGGAAAGCATTGCGGGCATCCGCGACTGGCAGCAAATCTTTGACGGCGACAGCTTCCTTTTTGATTACAATCAGATCTGGGATCATTACAAGGATCCCGGCTATATGCACGTGGCGGCGCGTATTGCGGGCGACAATCGCCTTTTGCGCGAGCTGGGGCTCAATGGCTTGCACAGCTGCCAGTTCACGCAGGTGGGCTGCCCCACGTGGCTGCCGACCTACACCCACGGGCGCACGATGTGGCAGGATACGCTTGATTTTTCCAAGATCTGTGACGAATATTTTGCCGCCACCTTCGGGGAGGATGCCGCGCGCGCGATGGCGTGGCTTTGGAAAATCTCGGATGACTTCGATCCGCCCTACCTGCGCGGCGAGCGCGAAACGGTAAGCGCCGAGTCGGCAGAGCGCTATGCGCGTTTGGCGCGCGAGATCCGCGAAAAGCTGCCGGAGCTGAAGGAGCTTGCGCAAGGCAGCGATTCGTGGAAGAAGGTCTACTGTCACGCGAAGCTTGACGCCATCCTTGCCGAGGGACTTTTTGCCCGCGCGAGAGGGGATGACGAAGGCGCCGCTGCGAAAGCCACCGAGATCCGCGAGGCGGCGTACGCGATGTACGAGGATACCTTCGG
>JAZRFS010000138.1:0-3066 GCA_045643765.1 Eubacteriales bacterium | reverse complement strand
ATGAGGTCGCAGGTTCGATCCCTGTCACCTCGACCATAAAAAGGAGCTTTATACAAGCTCCTTAAACTTTTATTAGGCTATTTTAAGCCTTTTTTTATTTCTCAAACTTTTCCTCGTAGGGGCGACATTTCCTTGGCATCTCCACAAAGCCTTTTGCAAGATACAGCGCAGTGATCGCAATAACGGCAATTCCCAGCACGAAAAACATCGTATCCTCACTCTCGGTAACCGTTACCGCTAGCAAAAACAGACCGAACAACACCTTGGGAAGCTCCAGGCGGAGCTGCTTCAGGTGCTCTGTCACAAGCACAATGCGTGCAATGGGAATGATGATGACGTAAGCGAGCAAAATGAATGGAAGTGCAGGAGAGGTGCGCGGGATCAAGGCAAAGCAAGCACCGAAGCCAATGGAAACAAGTGCAAGAACCAAATTGATCCATTCCCATTTCTCTTTCCCCGCAATCGCACGCAAGGAAATCACAAGCGTAGGCAGATTGAAAAGAACGGTGATTACACCAAGCGCGATCAGCAGCACGTCAAAGATCTCAACGGCATAGGCATCCGCCCAAAGAATGGCTGCACCAACGGCGGCGCCGAACAGCCCTGAAAGCAGTAAGCGCAGCACGTAATATATTTTTACTCTTTTCATATTTTCTCCTTATCTATCGGGGCATTCCCCACGTGCCGCAAGATAATCCAGCACGGCGGGAGCGAGCAGCCGCTCGGGGCGCTCTCCTTTTTTCAGCATTTCACGCACAACGGTAGAGCTGAGATCACCAAATGCCGGATCCGCCTCATAAAATACGGTTTTGGCGCGCGGGTTCTTTGCAAGATTGTAATCTGCCATCGTCTTTTCATAGGCGAGATCTTTTTCGTTACGTACGCCCTTCACGATCGCCGTCGCGCCGATGCGATCAAACAGATCAACGAGCATCCCGCGATCCGTGACGACCTGCACCTGCGGGAGCCCCGCCACGGTAAGACGCGCCATCTCGGCGCGCTCCTCAATGGTGTGTGCGTATGCTTTGGCGTCGTTGATCATCACTGCCACGGTCACTCTATCATATTCTTCCAGGGCACGCTTTACGATATTCAAGTGACCAAGCGTCATGGGGTCAAAGCTGCCCGGTATCAAAGCGTGGCTCATACGCCCTCCCCGCACGGCGTGAGAAAATACACGTACGCCGCGCCGTAGCGCTTTTCTTTTTCAATGGAATATTTGGCGGCAAGCGCCTCGTCCCCGCCAAACAGTGCCTTGGGGTCGCCGCATTCCGCCACCACAGTAGCACCCGCGGTCAGCAGATTTTTGTCCAACAACGTGTGCAACACAGCGGGCAAAAGTCCAGCCGCATAAGGGGGATCCAGGAAAACCAGATGGAAAGGGCCGTCCGTGCAGCGCGCAAGGTAGGTTACCGCATCTGCATTTACCACCTTAGCACGGTCTGCAAGCTTTGTTTTTTGCGTATTGCGCGTGATCACGCCGACCGCATCCTTTGACTTATCCGCCAGAACGGCGCTAGCCGCACCGCGCGAAAGCGCCTCCAGTGCCATTTGTCCGGAGCCTGCAAACAAATCCAGCACGCGCCGTCCCTCCAGATCGAACTGGAGCATCGAGAAGATGGCTTCCTTGGCGCGCTCGGACGTGGGGCGCGTTTGCTCGCCCTTCAGCGTTTCCAATTTTACACCGCGCGCACTGCCGGTAATGATATGCATCATAGTTAGCTCTCCTCCTTGTGAAAATGTTGATAAATGGCATCCGCGAGCACGGGACCCACACCGGGCGCCGCTGCGAGCTCTTCCCGCGTGGCGCGGCGCACCGCTGCAAGACCGCCGAAATGCGAAAGAATGCATTTTGCCTTCGCTTTACCCACGCCGGGAACCTTTTCCAACACGGAATTTTTAAGGCTTCCGCGTTTGGCATCGCTCATCCGCTTCACGGAGAAGCGGTGCACCTCTTCCTGAATGCGGTAGATCGCGGTAAACACGGCGCGATCCTGCGCAATGGATATCTCCTCGTGCTCGGTGCAAAGCGCACGCGTTTTATGGAAATCATCCTTTACCATACCAAATACGGGAACGGTGATCCCCATCTCTTCAAGGGCGCGTGTCACCACGCCCACATGGGTGGCACCGCCGTCAAGCAACACCAGATCGGGCAACTTGGAAAAGCCTTCCTCCTCATCCGAAAGATGCGCAAAACGACGCGTCAACGCCTCCTTCATGGAAGCGTAATCGTCTGTACCCTCTACGTCACGGATACGGAAGGTGCGATAATCCGCACGGACAAATTTTGCATCTTCCCATACGATCATGCCGCAGGTCTTATATTCTTTACCAAAGTTGGAGATGTCGTAGCTTTCAATGCGGTTCGGCACGACCTCAAGGGCAAGCAAAGATGCAAGACGCACCATCGCCTCATCGTTCTTTTCGCTCTCACGACGGGCAGCAGCCAGCTTTTCTGCCGCGTTCTGTATCGCAAGCTCGCACAGCTGCTTACGCTCACCGCGTTGCGGCGTATAGATCTGTATCTTATGCCCTGCCGCCTCGGAAAACAGCGCACAAAGAGGGGCAAGCTCCTCTTCTTCTGCGTCAAAGGAAAGCAGAATGCGCGGCGGAAAATCCGTGCGGCGGCGATAGTGCTCGAACACAAAGGAAAGCAAAGCCTCGCTATCCAGAATTTCATCATTGCCGAACACGGTTTCGTATTTATCGACCAAGGCACCGCCGCGCACATAAAACACAGCCATAGCGGCACCGTAATCATCCCTATAAAATCCAAACACGTCCTCTGCCGTGTCGGGGGCTGCCACTACCTTCTGACGCTGTGACAGCTTTTGAAGTGCAAACAGGCGGTCGCGATGTGCCGCAGCTGCTTCAAAGCGCTCCTCACTTGCCGCCTTCTCCATCTTTTCGCGAATTGCAGCCTCAGCATCACGGCTGTTGCCGCGCAAGATCTCGGCGGCAAGTCGGATCAGATCTGCGTATTCCTGCTCGCTTACTTTGCCTGTGCAGGGGGCGCAGCATTGCCCAAGCTGATGGTACAAGCAGGGGCGCTCTTTGCCTATA
>JAZRFS010000137.1:0-11462 GCA_045643765.1 Eubacteriales bacterium | reverse complement strand
TGTGAGGGCAGATTAGAGCCAAAAGAAGAAACTGAAGTCCAGATTTCTCTAATAGAAGAATCGTGCGACGCGGCATTAATTATTGATAAAACGATAATCGCCAATACGGATCGTTGCAAATTATATTTCCACAAAATGTTTTCAAGGTTTGACAAGGAGGAAAAAGGAACATCTGATTTCGATGCTTGGTGTGCTCAATTTTTGCCAATCTTATTCGAGCATGCTTCTATTAGAACTTTTAATGTTAGTATGTTTCTTGAAGAATTGAAGAAACTCCAATCAACTGAACATTTTACAGCAGTAGAAAAAAGATGGAATGCTATTCAACATTATTTTGATGGTAACTTGCAAAAATGCATTGAATCATTGAAAGAAGCACTAACTATTGCAAAAGCCAACAATCTATCGGAATGGTTTATCAAAGATATTCTCATTGATTTGCGCAACAAGAACTACGAACTGTTTGAAAGCAAAAATACTATATGCTTGAATGATTCAGCGCAAAAAGAGCTGAATGACAGTATGCATGCTTTATACTATCCTCTTGTAGATAGAATGCGTGGCGATTTGTATGAAAAATTTACAGAAGAATATTTTAAAGAGAAGACCAAATCACCACACACTGTTTCATTGGGATATAACATCACACAAACAGACGCAATTTCCAATTGTTTTGTTGTTTCGATGTTTAATGGCTCGCTAACATATTTGCTGTTGCTACACAAACAAATACGTGAGTTGTCGTTTTGGTTGAGTACAAAATTCAGCAATTGGGAATTTAGAAAAAATCTTATCAGAGAGTCTGTTTTCGAATGTTCTCAAAAAGAAATTGATACATTATATCGCGCATTCCCAGAAATCTTGGTAAAACTTAATCATATTGATGCGTTAGAAATTTACGACTATAGTAACAATCATCCTCTCCCGTATAAGAGGTTAATGACAAAATTCCATGCTTTGGGAATGGTAGGATACTATTTGAGCGATGAAAGTTTTGAAAGTATATTGCAAGAACTTGTATCCGAAACAAACATTTGGTTGGATTCAGAGAACCCTATATTATCCATTGGAGATAGTTGCTTAAAATGTTTTCAGAATATTGGCCATAGAATTCCTGCTCAAACATTGGCTGAAATATGTTGCAAATTCATGGAAAAGGACTTTTCTCGATTCTATCCGGAAGTGTTTAGGTTAATATCCTCAAAAATTGATATCTCAACCCTTTCTCCAAAATCAGCCAAGAGCTTAATTGATCATGTATCTTCTCTTTTGAAGGATGAAAAGACTAAACTGCCGTATATAGAAAAAGTGTTAATATCATTCAGGAAACAGAGCGTTGAGTTAACAGAAGAATTGGATAGAAAAATTAGTGAAACCCTTCCCAGTTTTTACGCTAATTTATACAAACTCGAAACCTCTTCGAATCAAGAGGATAATGTTCATTTTATAAAAGAGTATGTTCAACAAATAAGATCCCATAACAGAGAGCAAGGCAAGGGTGGCGTGTATCATGGATATGCAAGCTTGCCGCATGATACAATTCGTAACATTATGATGCTAAAAGAATCTGAATATAGTGATGACCTTATAGATGATGCGCTATCTGCAAGTTGTGAAACTTTGTTGTGCGATAATCAAAGTCTTAAAATCAAGTGTCAAGCTATGGATCTCATTATGTTTTTGCTCAGAAAACACCCTCAGGCGATTAATAGAAATGCGACAGTTATAGAACAAATAAAAAATGGTCTTGATAGAATTCAAAACTGTTCAAGTGTTTTTTCTGATTCAAATGTGTCTAATACGAGTTTGATCTTTTCATACAATTTGCTGATGACATATTTTGATGAGTCTGCATGCCTAAAATTGTTTGAGGTCTTACCTTATGCTCAGGGAGAGATCCCTGATCAACTTAGGATTAGTGAAACTATATTGTACTACTTAGAGAATGATGAAAAATTCATCGTGAATGTTCAACTCGAATCCATATTGCTGCAAACAGTATTAACATGGATTAATTCAGACAGTATGGACTTAAGGTGGTACTGTGTTAGAATACTCTTTCTGCTTGCTCGAAACACCAAATTGAATGATATAATTAGCTATCAGCTAATCAGTTTAATCGACAACGATAATGTTTATATCAAAAACTTAATTCAACGGTTTGCTATAGAATCTTTAATTGATGACAGTACGAAAGAATACATAGCAACAAAATGTGCCAGCGACGGAAATTATGTTGTTCGTAAGGTGTATCAAGAATTACATGCTTAATCTTATTGATCATGTAAATATATAACCCAAACACGCAGAGCGTGATGGTCAAGTGAGGTCATCACGCTCTGTCTTTCTTATTCCTCTCCCAAAAATCCGTGACAATCCGGGAAGCAAAATAACGGTGTTTTAGACCGATTGTGCCAAACTGAAAATTATTTCCAAAAAGCAAAAAAATTATTCAAAAAGGTATTGACAAACTAAAAATCTTATGTTAGAATAAAGCCCCTCACGAAGATGTGAGCTTCAAAATCGAATAGATGTATCAAGTGCCAAATTAACTCTTCGGAGTAAGCATAAGAGGTCGCATGACGAACCTCACAAACTGATCTGAGTCAAAAGACTCGTACTTACATATCGGCACGGAGCATCCATTTTTTAGCGAACGAGTGCCGTTCGCTTATTGGTGTTTCCGTAAAAGCCTGTGTGTAAATACGAGTCTTTTTGTTTTGTCATCAGGAGGTAAAATGAAACACAAAAATTTCTTCATCGTTCCCAATCAAATATTTGAGCTTAGCTTGAAGCCCAAAGAGTTCGTTGTCTATTGCTGTTTGCTCAGGCACAGCGATAAGAACACTGACAACTGTTTTCCGTCGCGGCGACTCATCGCAGACGAGTGTAGCATGGATAAGAAAACGGTTGATTCCGCACTCAAGGAATTAGAAGCGCGAGGACTTATCAAGAAGGTGTGCAGATACCGAGAGAACGGTTCTCGGACAAGCAATATGTACTACCTTGCTTCGCTTTTGGAATAGTGTAAAACTTCCTTATGGGTAGCTTCAGATATTCGTACCCATAAGAAGATTAAAGACAGCAAGAGATTACCAACAGAAAAGAAGAAATATAGAGAGTCGGCGTTGCCACGGCAGCCCGATTTTCGCCTATCGAAAATCAAGCAGGTGAAAGAGTCGGGGTGGTAAACCACCTCCGCCTCATCGCACGTCCGCCGGCAACGCCGACAACATAAAGGTTTGTGGCACACCCCACCTTCCAATTTTGGCGGGTCTGTAAAATTAACTTGGACTATAAAATCGGGGTGGTAAATGCTGAAATTCCTACGAAAATAAAGAGAGCGATCGGGGCTGTTGCGAGGTGGTAATCGCAATTCAGCGAAGAAATGAGAGCAGCCAAATACCATTCAAGCCTTCTTCTTTTCTGCCGTAAACATCCCCGTGTAAGCCACAAGAAAGCCCTGTGTGGCGATTTGAACACGAAAGCGACAAGTACCGCCAACCAAGTCAAAGAACGCAAAATACGGCAATTTGGAGAGAGATAATAGAATTCGGGCTTTGCCGTATTTTGTTGCAGGAATAAGCGCGGCGACATTGAGCCGCCACGCAGATCACTATGCACGGCAATGCCGAGCAAAAACGGGCCGTTTTCGGGCTTTTTGAGCCTCTTTTGTCCAAATTCAGAACGATTTTCTATGGCGACATTGTTGCGCAAATTTCAGACCTCGGTCACCATGGTTGTGCACAAAATCCCGAAAGTGCCGATGAAATAAGGGTTTTCTCGCGCACAAACGAGGCGACATAGCCATATAACCACAGAATTAAATACTCATTGCCTCTGTACTTACATTAAAATTTTACGGAGGATTCAGAAATGAAAGAAAACGAATTCATGATTGAAGCAACAATCAACACACCCAATGGCAATGAGTATTTAAGAGATGAACACATCGCAATCTCACGAAGAACGAAGTATTATTCTCGTCATGGCGTTGTGCTTACGAGAAGAAATTACAGCGTAGGCGGTATGACCTATCAGGTAAATTCTTTCTTCTGCCCGTCAAGATGTCCCTCGGCAAACGAAGGACTAAAGCGTTTGATGCAACAAGAGATTGAAAACAATTCTTGAACTTGCAGAAAAACGCTGGACTTTGAAACCGATTGATGATATGTTGTAGGTGCGGAAATCTATCAACTGCCCACACTCTCAATCGGTTTGACACAGAAGGAGGAAAAGATATGTCAAACCAAAACGAAAAGAAAATAACAGCACTCTACTGCCGTCTCTCCCAAGAGGATGAACTCAAAGGCGACAGCAACAGCATACAGAATCAAAGAGCGATCCTTGAAAAGTACGCTCGTGACAATGGTTTTGAGAATACACAGTTCTTCGTGGATGACGGTTACTCAGGCGTGAGCTTCAACCGCCCGGCATTCCAAAATCTCATGGAGCTGATGGAACAAGGCAAGGTGGCAACGCTCATTACGAAAGACCTCTCTCGACTCGGCAGAAACTATATCGAGGTCGGTCAATACACTGAGCTTATATTCCCACGCCTTGATGTTCGCTATATCGCAATCAACGACAACTTCGACTCGCTCTACTCGGAAGGCAACGAGCTTGCCCCGTTCAAA
Organism: Eubacteriales bacterium; assembly: GCA_045643765.1. Lineage (GTDB taxonomy): Bacteria > Bacillota > Clostridia > Oscillospirales > CAG-272 > Firm-07. The sequence continues at coordinate 6,825 of JAZRFS010000137.1, read as the reverse complement.
AATCTGTTCAACGAATGGTACGCAAGAGATACGAGTAAGAAGATCAGAGCCGTAGTGAAAGCGAAAGCAGAGCGTGGCGAGAGAGTCGGAACGGTTGTACCTTACGGCTACAAGCGTGATCCCGAACGAAAAGGTCATCTCCTCATCAATGAGGAAACCGCTCCGATAGTTAGGATGATATTCTCGCTCTGTGCAAAAGGAACTGGACCGAGAAATATTGCAAACATCCTGCGTGAGAAAAAGATACTCAACCCGACGATGTACCGCTACAACTCGCAAGGTGTGTATGGAACGGTTACAGATACCGATGCTCCTTACGGTTGGACTTCAACAACAATAGGCAAAATGTTGAGCAATGAAATCTATCTCGGTCATACCATTAACTGTCGCACTACTGTGGTATCCTACAAAGACAAACGCAAGAAGGAACGCCCCGAAAGTGAATGGTATCGTGTTGAAAATACTCACGAAGCCATCATCGACAAAACCACTTGGGAGCTTGCTCAAGCTGTTCGCCAAGGCAAACGAAGAAGAACTGCAATGGGCGGCATCGACAAGTACAGCGGTCTGTTATACTGTGCAGACTGTAATTCAAAGCTGTATTTCATTCGAGGAACAACACTCAAGCCCGATGCCTACGGATTTATTTGCAGCCGATACAGAAAGCACATGGGCGAGGAACAATGCACACCGCACTCTATCAGAGCAAAGGTGCTTGACGAGATCATCCTTGAAGAAATACGCAAGGTCACCTACTACGCACGCGCCCAAACCCGTGAGTTCGTCAGCTTTATAAATCAAAAAAGCTCTGCGGAAAACCGCAGAGAGTTGAATGCAAGGATGGTAGAGCTTGCGAGTCTTGAAAAGCGCAACAATGAGCTGAACGCTCTGTTCAGGCGACTCTATGAGGACAATGTTCTCGGCAAGGTCACCAATGAACAGTTCCGTATGCTCTCTGACGGTTACAACACCGAGCAACGAGAAATTACCGAGCGACTTCCGATAGTGAAGCAAGAGATTGAAGATTTGAAAGCGGCGGCAACCAATGTCGAAAGATTTGTGGATATTGCAAACAAGTACACAGATTTAAGGGAGTTGACTCCCGAAGTGCTACGCACATTCATAGAACGAATCATTATCCACGAAAGAACGGCAAAGCACAGCAAAACCGCAACGCAGCAGATCGACATCTACTTCCGCTATATCGGCAAGCTCGCACCCGAAGCAGTCGCCTAACCCCACAAAACGGAATAGGACGGACAGTCGAAACTGTCCGTCCTACATACCGAGAACACCTATACGCAGTTAATATCCTTATGAGAAACTGTGTAAACGGGGGTGTTTTTTCTATGATCACAGCTTCACGATACCAAAGCCGCGCTCGTCGATCTTGATCTCGGTGCCAAAGTGCTTGGACATCTCGGCATAGCGCTCGATGATGCCGTGCACGGTGCTTACGCGCGGATTGCCGTTCTGCCACACCTTTTTCTCAAATTGCAGCTCGATGGGTACAAGCTCCAGGTGCGTGAGCTTGCCGTCCTCCATCTCAAAGTACGGGATCACGCTTTCCAGCATACGGCGGTCGCGCATCAATCCGCGCGTGTAATTGGCGGAGCGATTGCAGAACAGCTCGCGCATCGTGGCGTCGCTGGTCAGCCCCTGCTTCTGGAACATTTCCTCGGGCGCGAAGGGGATGCACTCGTTGTGAATGACGAAATCGCCAAGCGAGTAGAAGATGGGGCAGCCCTTGTAAATCTCCAGCGGGCGCAGCAGATGCGGCCCGTGACCGATCACGGCGTGCGCACCCGCGTCAATGCAGCGGTGCGCGAACTCCACAAGGAAATCGGAGGGGTTTTCCTTTTTGTCCCCCGACAGCTCGTGCGAGTGGATGGAAACAAGAATATAGTCGGATTGCATCTGCGCCTCATAGATCGCCTTTTCGATGCGCGCCATATCCTCCTTGTGGGGGTGGGTGATATACGCGGTGGTGTCCCCCTGCACGAATTGCAGCTTCTTCAGCACCGCCACACCGTCGGCAAGCGGGGGATGATAGCCCTCCGCGCGCTCAATGTCGGTCTGCGCGTTGATATGGCTTGCGGCGGCGATCTCGCGGATCACGGCAAGCTGCTCGGCAGTGACCTGTAATTTTTCCTCCACGCGCAGGGCGTTCACGCCGGGACGCCCCTTGTAGCGGCGGCTTTGCTTGCCCGCGATGATCGAGCTTGCCTCAGGACCCGTCGAGGTGGCGATCAGTGCCACGCGGCCGTTTTTGGTGTCCAGATAGGCGGGTGCGGCAGCCTCGTCCAGATTGCGCCCCACGCCCGCATTGGGGATCCCCGCCGCGTCCACGGCGTCCTTCGTTGCCACAAGTCCCTCAATGCAAAAATCCGCAGAGTGGTTGTTGGCAAAGGAGGTCATCTGAAAACCGAAATGCTTGAGATCCTCCAGAACCGCCTTCGGCGCGCGCAAAAAACTGCCGCCATTCATCACGCCGCCCGGGAACTCACCGTCGTGGATGGTGGTTTCCAAATTCACAAAGGAAGCATCGGCACGCGTGATATGGGCGCGCACCTCGGCACCGCCCTCATAATCAGCGGGAATACGGCGCTGGATCAGCATATCTCCCGCAACGGAAAACGTCATTTTCATGCTTTCTCTCCTTTCAAAAGTGCCGCAAGGAGCTTGGCGCGGCGCGCCACGCTCGGCATTTCAATGTATTCGCGGTTGGTGTGGCAATATTTTCCGCAGCCGCCAACGCCGCAAAGCGAGGTCACGCCCGCCAGCTGCGTATAAGCGGAATCCGAGCCGCCGCCCGAGTGAACGGGCATCAGCTCCTCCAGACCGTGCTCACGGCCGATCGCGGCAAGGCGCTCAAACAGCGCATCGGTATCCTCTGACGGCTCCATCGGGGGACGCACACCAAGACGAATGACCTGCACGTCCGTTTCTCCGATAAAGCTTTTCTGGCAGATCTCGCGCACGCGGCGGTCTGCCATATCTATTTCCGCGTGCTTGCAAACGCGCACGTCCACGGTAAAGGTACAGGTATCGGGAATTACGTTGGATACGCTGCCCGCCTGCACGACGTTGCAGCTGTACGTAACACCGCCCTGCTCGCTTCCCTGCTGCAGGGCGATGATCTTGTGCGCCGCCTCCAGAACGGGATTTTTCGTTTCAAAATAGCTGATACCCGAGTGGCCGCCGCGCCCCACAACCGTTACCTCGTAGCGAAGAATACCCTTGCGCGCGGTCGTGACCTCGCCCGTTTGAGCGACCTCACAGTTGAGCGCCACGGGGAAGCCCGCAACCTCCTCGCAGAAGAATTGCCGCTCGCGCGCACCGCCAAGCACGCCCGAGATCTCCTCGTCCGTGGTCAGCAGCAAGCGCAGATGCTTTTGGTAGCCCGCGCGCTTCAGCGCCAGCATCGCCAGCATGGCGATCGCAATTCCACCCTTGCAATCGATCGCACCGGGGGCGATCATGCGATCCCCCTTGATGCGCACCGCGGGTGTGCCGAAGCTTCCCTTTTCGTGTACCGTGTCCGTGTGTGCAAGGAACGCTGCGCCTTTTTCAGCACTGTCCGCATTCATCTCGATCACAAGGAAGTCACCGCACGCCTCAAACGGCACGCGCCGTATATCAAATCCCTCACCGCGCGCAAATTCCGCGATATAGTCCGCCAGAAGGTCCAGCGTCTGCTTGTCCCCGGCCTGCGCCTCAAACGCGCAGATCCTTGACAAAAACTGCAGGTATTTTTCCGCTTGCGCATCAACCGAGGCAAAAAGCTCTGTATACTCCATATTTCGCTCCCTATTTATAATACTGTCCTCATTATACACCCTTTCAGCATATTTGAAAAGAATTGCTTTCGATATACTTGCCATATTGTAAAAAGTATGCTACAATAAAAGAGAGGTGAGAAAAATGGAATTTTTACAGCTGAGATATTTCTACGAAAGCGCGCGCACGCAGTCGCTTTCGCAAACCGCAAGCAAATATATGGTCCCCGCCTCCTCTGTATCGGCCGCCATCAAGCGCTTGGAGGAAGAATTGGGCTGCCGCCTGTTTGACCGCCATCCCAACCGCATTCTGCTGAACGAAAACGGCAAGCGTCTGCAGCGCTCGCTCGCCACAGTCTTTGAGGAATTGGAGGGGACGATCGCCGCCCTTTCCGGCACGGGAATGCAGGACGAGCGCGAGGTGCGCATTCTGGTGCGCGCCCTGCGTGCCGACGTTACGGATCACATCATCCGCTATAAAAAGGAAAACACGGGGGCAAAATTCCGCCTGGTCGCAGACTTTGAGCAGACGGATGCCGAGGAATACGACATCATCGTCGACACGAAAAGCGAGCTGTATCACGGGTATGATTTTTTTGAATTAGACCGCCAACGGGTGTTGTTATACGCCGCCGAGGACAGCCCCCTGATCGGAAAAGAGCTCTCTCTCAACGACCTTGCAAGCGAGCCGTTCGTCACCATGTCCCCGCGCGGCAATCAATCCCGGCTGCTGATGCGCGCGTGCAACGAGGCGGGCTTTGCACCGCGCTTGCTTGCGCAGATCAATGATGCGGATTGCTTTTTCAAGTTCATCGCGTCGGGTGCCGCCATCGGTGCGGCGGGCGAGCGCGCGGGAAATGCCGATCGCCACATTCTGCCCTTGCAGGTGCGCGATTTTCAACAGATGCAGACCGTCTGCGCCTATTACAAAAAGGACGGCGCGTTCGGCAGCGTGCGGAATTTTATTGATTTTTTGCAAAAAGCCGCACAGAGTGTCGCAAAAAGTGGTATAATGGATGCAGAATGAGCAAAAGGAGATGGCTATGTACGACCTGATCATCAAAAACGGAGAAATTCTGGATGGCACCGGCTCCCCCGCCTGTTTTGCGGATATTGCCATCAAGGACGGAAAAATTGCGAAGATCGGCAAGGGCTTGGAGGGTGCTGCGGAAATATTGAATGCCGCGGGGCTTGTTGTCACGCCCGGCTTTATCGACTCGCACGCACATAACGATCTGAACGCACTTACCTTCCCCGCGCAAACGGAAAAGGTGGAGCAAGGCATCACCACCGCGGTGGCAGGCACCTGCGGCACGACCAACGCGCCGCTGTCCCGCGAGTTCCACGCCGAGGAGGATACCGAGTACGAGGGGCTTGGCAAGCACGCGGACATCCACCGCACCTGGAAAAGCTATATGGAAACACTGGAAAAGATCCCGCAGGGCTGTAACGTGCTTTGCTACGTGGGGCACAACGCCCTGCGCCGCGCGAGCATGGGCAGCGAGGATCGCGCCCCCACCGCGGCGGAATTGGAAAAGATGAAGGCACTGGTGCGCGAGGCGATGGAGAACGGTGCGCTGGGCGTTTCCTTCGGACTTGCCTATGCACCCAGCTGCTACGCCGAAACAAACGAGCTGATCGCGCTTGCCAAGGTGGTGGCAGAGTATCACGGTGTGATCTCCGCGCACGTGCGCGAGGAGGGCGACCACGTGGTGCGCTCTGCCGAGGAGTTTCTTACCGTCATCCGCGAAAGCGGTGCGCGCGGCGTGTATTCGCACGTCAAGGCGCAAAGCAAGGAAAACTGGGGCAAGGTCTGCCACACGCTGCGCATGATCGAGGACGCGAACCAAGCGGGCTTTGACGTTTACGGTGACGTGTATCCCTACAACGCCTCTCACACGCGTCTGTCCGCCAACGTGGTGCCCAAGCACCTGCACTCGGGCGGCGTCCCCGCACTGATGAAGGTGCTGGAAAGCGCCGAGGGACGGTGCGAGATCCGCGACCACTTTCACAATACGTGGGGGAAGGATTACGGCTGGATCCGGATCACCATCTGCGCCGCTTACCCCGAATACGAGGGCAAGACCATCCCCGAAATTGCCGCGCTGCACGGCAAGGACGAGATCAACACGATGTGCGACATCATCCACGCCAGCCGCGACGTCTGCTTCGCGTGCTATTTCAACATCTGGGAAGAGGATATTGAGCGCGTGATCGCCCACCCGCGCATGATGATCTGCACCGACTCGGGCGTGGCAGGCAACAACAAGGTCTATCACCCCCGTCTGCGCGCCTCCTTCCCGCGCGCGCTTGCCAAATACGTGCGCGAGCGCCGTGTGGTCACCCTCCCCGAAATGATCCGCAAGATCACCGCCATGCCCGCCGCCGTATACGGCCTTACGGGCAAGGGCATTCTGCGCGAGGGGATGGACGCGGATATCTGCGTGTTTGATCCCGCAAGCATTCAGGATCACGCCACCTTTGCCGATTGCCGTGCGCGCGCCACGGGGCTGCATTACGTACTGGTAAACGGCGAGATCGTGGTGAAAAATGCCACTCACAACGGCAAGCGCGCGGGGCGCGTGCTGCGCTACCACGGCTGATTTTCAGCAGATTTTTTCAAAAAGGAGGCATAACGGTGCAAGAAAACGGATTTTTACCCCTGACGCGTGCGCAGATGGATGCGCGCGGCTGGGATGCACCTGACTTTGTATACGTTACGGGCGACGCCTACGTGGACCACCCGTCCTTTGGTGTTGCCATCATCTCCCGCGTGCTGGAGAATGCGGGGTATCGCGTGGCGATCCTCTCCCAGCCCGACTACAAGAGCAAGGACGCGTTCCGCACCTTCGGTCGCCCGAAGCTCGGGTTCCTTGTCACAGCGGGCAACATCGACTCGATGGTGGCGCACTACACCGCCGCCAAGAAAAAACGCTCGAAGGACTACTATTCCCCGGGCGGGCAGGCCGGCAAGCGCCCTGACCGCGCCACGATTGTGTATTGCAACCGCATCCGCGAGGCGTACGGCGACGTGCCGATCATTCTC
>JAZRFS010000136.1:0-7383 GCA_045643765.1 Eubacteriales bacterium | reverse complement strand
CAATCTTTTCGCGCCCTCCAGCAGCGCTTGCTTGTCTGCCGTTTCGCTCCCGAAAGCCAGCGCATCGCAACCCACGCCCGCAAGCGCGCGCACGCCCGCCGTAGCGAAATAGCGAGCCGAGCCGCACGCATACGGGAACGGCAGCTCCAGCACAAGGTCAGCCCCTGCGGCAAGTGCCATCTCGGCGCGCACGTGGGGGGGCAGCACCGCCGCCTCGCCGCGTTGCACGAAATTGCCGCTCATCAGGCAAATGACGGTTTCTGCCGTCTCGCGCGCCCTTTTCAAAAGGTACGCGTGCCCCGCGTGCAAGGGGTTATATTCGCAAATAATGCCGACTGCTTGCATCTTTTTCCCTTTCTTTGATAAATTTATCACGAAGAACTTGAAATTATATCATAATTATGATATAATATTACAGGTAAAAATTTTTTGGAGGATATTTCTATGAACGTATTGATCGTAAACGCGGGCTCCAGCTCCCTGAAGTATCAGCTGATCAACACCAAGACCGAGGAGGTCGCCGCAAAGGGTATTTGCGAGCGTATCGGCACCGAGGGTGCGCTGATTGAGCATAAGCTGCTGACCAAGGACCTCAAGGTCAAGGAAAACCACGTAATGAACAACCACGCAGACGCACTTCGTGTCGTAGTGGATAAGCTGCTTGATGCCACCTACGGTTGCGTTTCCAGCATGGACGAGATCGAGGCAGTCGGTCACCGCGTCGTGCACGGCGGCCCTTACTTCTCGGGCTCTATGCTGCTTGAGGGTGACGTGCTTGACAAGCTGAAGCTGTGCAATGACTTCGCACCCCTTCACACGCCCCCCGCCATCATGGGCATTGAAGGCGCGCTCGCCGTTATGCCCACCAAGCCCCAGGCGCTGGTGTTTGACACCGCCTTCCATCAGACGATGGAGCCTGCCGCTTATATGTACGCCCTTCCTTACGAGGCTTACGAGAAGTACGGCATCCGCCGTTACGGCTTCCACGGCTCCTCTCACCGCTTCGTTTCCGCTGAAATGTGCAAGATCCTTGGCAAGACCGAGGGCACGCGCATCGTGACCTGCCACATCGGTAACGGCTCCTCTATCTCTGCTGTCAAGGACGGCAAGTGCGTGGACACCTCGATGGGCTTCACCCCTCTTGCAGGTGTGGAAATGGGCACGCGTTGCGGCGACATCGACCCCGCAATCGTTACGCACCTTATGGAGAAGATGAACCTTTCCACCAAGGAAGTAAACGACCTGATGAACAAAAAGTCCGGCTTCCTCGGTCTTACCGGCTTCTCCTCTGATAGCCGTGACCTTGAGGCTGCGATCTCCGCAGGTCCTTCTGACCCCAACTACGAAAAGTCCAAGCTGGCAATGGAGATCCTCTCCTACCAGATCAAGAAGTATATCGGCAGCTATGCTGCTGCGATGAACGGTCTGGACGCCATCGTTTTCACCGCAGGTCTTGGCGAGAACAATCCCCACCTGCGCGAGATGGTCTGCGAGAATATGGAGTACTACGGCATCGAGATCGACAAGGAGCTCAACGCCAAAATGCTTCGCCAGTCCAACATCGTGAAGCTTTCCACTGACGCATCCAAGGTTGCCGTTTACCTGATCCCCACCAACGAGGAGCTGGTTATCGCACGCGACACCGAGGCTCTCGTCAACGGTACGCTTTGATTATAGCATAACCACACGCTTTTCGCAAGTGTAAAAGGAGAAATAAAATGAGCAAGATTTTGAATTCCCTTCAGAATTTCAAGGGCGTGCAGGGTCCTGTCGTCACCATCGTGATGGACGGCGTGGGTCTTGCCCCCGATACCGCAGGCAACGCCGTAAAGCTTGCCTACACCCCCGTACTGGATAAGCTGCTTGCCGAGCGCCCTATGGTGGCGCTCCGTGCACACGGCACCGCTGTGGGTCTGCCCTCTGACGACGATATGGGCAACTCTGAGGTTGGTCATAACGCCCTTGGTGCAGGTCAGGTCTTTGCGCAGGGCGCAAAGCTGGTGTCCAACTCGATCGAAAGCGGCAAGATGTTCGCTTCCGCTACCTGGCAGGAGCTGATCGCAGGCGTGAAGGCATCGAACGGCACGCTTCACTTCCTGGGTCTGTTCTCTGACGGTAACGTGCACTCTCACATCGACCACCTCAAGGCGATGGTCAAGCAGGCAAAGAACGAGGGCGTGGCGCGCGTGCGCATCCACACCCTGATCGACGGCCGTGACGTCGGCGAGACCTCTGCACTGGAATACATTGATCCCTTCGAGGCATTCCTTGCAGCGCTGAATGACGCATCCTTCGACGCGGCAATCGCCAGCGGCGGTGGTCGTATGACCATCACCATGGACCGCTACGAGGCAAACTGGGGCATGGTTGAGCTTGGTTGGAAGACCCACGTGCTGGGTGAGGGCCGCCGCTTTGCTACCGCTGCAGATGCCGTCAAGACCTTCCGCGACGAGCTGCACGTCATCGACCAGGATCTGCCCCCCTTCGTCATTGAGAAGGACGGCAAGCCGATGGGCACCATTGAGGACGGCGACAGCGTGATCTTCTTCAACTTCCGCGGTGACCGCTCCATCGAGATTTCCAAGACCTTCGACGCAGGCGAGGACTTCGACAAGTTCGACCGCGTGCGCGTTCCCAAGGTCATCTATGCCGGTATGCTGGAATACGACGGCGACCTGCACATCCCCTCCAAGTATCTGGTTGCTCCCCCTGAGATCACCAACACGATGGGCGAGTATCTGGCAAACACCGGTGTTTCTCAGTACGCCATTTCCGAGACCCAGAAATACGGTCACGTGACCTACTTCTGGAACGGCAACAAGTCTGGCAAATTCTCCGATGAGCTGGAGACCTACTTCGAGGTTCCCTCTGATGTGGTTCCCTTTGAGCAGCGCCCCTGGATGAAGTGCGCCGAGATCACCGACAAGCTCATTGAAGCGCTGGAAAGCGGCAACTACAAGTACCTGCGCGTCAACTTCCCCAACGGCGATATGGTCGGTCACACCGGCTCTCTTGCCGCTACCCGTTGCTCGATGGAGGCGCTTGATATCCAGCTCGGCCGTCTGCTTCCCGTCATCGATAAGATGGGCGGTGTGGCACTCATCACCGCCGACCACGGCAACGCCGATGAGATGTACGAAACCGACAAGAAGGGTCAGCCCAAGGCGGGCAAGGATGGCTCCTTCAAGGCAAAGACCAGCCATACGCTCAACCGCGTGCCCTGCATCATCTACGACAACACGGATGCCGCCAAGTGCTACACCGTGAAGGCAGATGACGGTCGCTTCGGTCTTTCCAACGTGGCTGCCACGATGGTCAATCTGATGGGTTATGCTGCCCCCGAAATGTGGGATGAAAGCGTCATTGACGTGAAATAATCAAACCCAAACAGCCCCCGTGTTTTAACACGGGGGCTGTTTTTATATCATTGCACAAAAAAACAACCGCAGATTTTCTGCGGTTGTTTTTTGTTTGTTTTAGTGAGTGTGCTGACCCGTGGGGCAACCCTGTGCGCACTTCACCATGTAATTGCTGGCGAAGGTCATCACGTACTGGTTTTTCTCAAATGCCTGTGCACCGCCACTGATGTCGGTGTGCTGCAGATCGGTGATAGTCGCCGCGCCGGGGACGCTGGTCCACTTGCCGCTGGCATCCTTCTGATACGTGAAATGCAGCTCCTTGATGTTTTCATAGTCGGCAACGCCGTCTACAAATCTCAACTGCATATAGCCGTCCGAAGCAGGGATCTCGCCGCCGGAAATCTGATCCATAGGCGTGCCGGTACCGGAGGTAAACATCTGACCACCGTTGGCAAAGATGCGCTTAACGGAAGCCTGCGTGTAAGCAATGTACTGGTCAACCTGATTGATCCAACCCTTTTCGGCGGGATTGAGGTAATCCTGTACTGCCCTGGCGTGGTGCATCCAGAAATAGGTCTCGGGGTCGATCATCTCATACAGATCGATCTCGCAGCCTGCGTTACCGTGGTGCGCAATGGTGGACATATCACTCTTGAGATAAGTGCCGTAGGTTGCGCACATAAAACGGCTCTGCAGACGGTTGGCGTCGCCCAGCCAAATCAAGGTGGTCTTATCGCTGCTGTTCTGGCTGGAAATGGTCAGACGGAATACCGTGTTGGTATCGTTGGTGTTGGAGCACATCACAGGGTTCAGATCTTCCCAGGTAGTAAGCGTTTCAAACTCCACGTTGCGGATGTGGAACTTCATACCCGTGTGGGGCTTGATCAACTTGAACTCGCCCGCACCGTATTTCTGCATAATCTTGATGTCGTCGGGCGTCATCGCGCCGCCAACCTCGCTGAAATCAGTAGAGGAATATGCCTCGTTGCTGGGAATGTTGGCAATCATATAGTCCATCTTGATCTTGCCGGTCGAACCGTAGGTCTTGAGCATTTCTCTGAATGCCGTGTAGTGATCCCAGTGTGCGTGAGAGAGCACCCAAGCGGCAACGCGGATGGGCTCATCCCTGCTGGCTTCCTTGCCCCATACCTGATAGTGGAGCTCGTTGAGCACGTTCCAGATGGTATCCATCTCACGGCTGCCGGCATTTCGACCGCCGCCGTCGTATACGATAAAGCTACCGTCCTCCAGCGTGATAATATGGCAATGACCGACTGCCTGGGAATAAATCGGCATCGTGGTAATGTTGGTCTGCGTCTGATAGGCATAGGAAGTAGCAGACAGAAGCGACGTGTCAGGCAGGAATGCATTGTCAATGGTAGAGGAAATGATACGCAGGGTGTTTTCAAATCCGTAAGGATCTATAACCTTCTTGTCGATCTGCTTGATGATAGTATCATCATACTCGGCATAATCGCCCTTGTGCGTGTAGGCGTTGAAAGCCACGTAAAGTGCGGTGTCCTTCGCCTTGTTCGTGAAGAACTTGAAGATGCTGCCCTCTACGGCATTACCTGCCTTCGTGAGCTCCGTATAGCCTGCAGCCTTCAGCTGTGCAACGTATGCATCGTATGCAGCCTTGGTGACACCCTCGCCGCGGTAAATGTACTGAAGCGAGTTGTCGTTGTTGTCCATCGTATTGTAAAGCTGGACGTTCTCACCCTCGGGCTTGGGGAAATCGGTGACCCAGTTGTGCTCACCGTCACCAACCAGGCGGAAGTCGCGGGGCAGCTTTACGGTTATGTTGCCGGCGGCATCCTTCACAGTAGCTTCCTTGATGATGTCGTTATAAGCTTCTACCGCCTGGGTCAGGATCATATTGTTCCAGGCATTGATCACCACGCGCTCGCCGCGCACAGCGATGATGTACTGCGTTTCATCGATCTCAGCAAGAGCCGCCTTGCTCTCCTCACGACCGGTAATGCCGATCAGCACCTCTTTGTCGGTGGTGGTGGCATCGTTGCCGACGGGGAAGAACTTCAGCGCAAGCTTGAGCGTGGTTGACATCGTTTCCGCCAGCTTTTCTGCCGCGATCATAGGCGCTTCCTTAAAGCCGGGCTTGGAGGTTACGTCAGTATTGAGGTTAACGTAAGGGCTGGGAACCATACCAAGACCGTTCTTATAAACATAGGTATAGACCTTGTCCTTATCCTCGGACTTGTAGGTGGAGTCGCTCAACAGCACGCTACCCATCTCATTTGCCTTGACGGTTTCATTGATCGTCAGCGTCTTGGTCGGCTCTTCAACTGCGAAATAGGTCTTGCCGAAGTAATCCACAGCCATTGCCGTGTAAAGGTTGCTGGTGCCGATGATAACGATCTTGTTATCCAGCACCTGGATGATAAAGCCGTCGCCGTCGATCTTCTTGAGCGCCTTTGCACTCTCCTCACGGTCGGTAAGACCGATCAGGATTTCCTTGGCCTCGTCGTCAATGTCCTCGCGGCTTGCCTGCTTCAGCTTAACGTTCACACCGGTAGCAGCGCTCAGTCTTGCCACAAAGGCGTCAAACTGATTGCGGATGGTACGCGTGAAGTTACTGTCGCTTTGCGTTTCGCCGTACAGAACCGTATAGCCGGTAAAGTCGACGTCCACCGTATCCTCACTGGGGGTGATGACACCCGCCTCGGTACCGCAGGAAGCGAACAGCGTTGCCACTCCTGCCAGCATCAGGATCGCGAGGATCAGGGACAAAAGCTTGATTTTTTTCATATCAAATCCTCCTTGATAAAAAATCAAAAATTTCCATAGGTTAAGTATACCACTTTTCCACAAATTCCGCAAGTAGCAGATTTCATTTTTTGTTTTTTGTTTACAAATTCCATCAGACAGTGGGGATCTGCCACGACCGCTGTTCGTATACACCCCAATAATCCACAGCCGCCACGTAGGTGACCGTGCCGTCCGAAGCCACGTTACACACGCCGAAAATCTGCTTGTTTCCAAGCAAATCGCTCAGATCGACCGCCTCGGTAAGGGTGTCTGTTTCCACGTTGTAATAAAGGAAGCCCTTTGCTGTATTCACCAGCATCACATCCTCCCACAAAGCGATACTTGCCCACGCCATTTGATAAAAGGTGGAAGGTCCGCTGAACCATTTGGCGTCCAACGTCTGTGTTGCTGTCATTTGCGTGGGACTGCCGCGAAAAATCTTGGGGGTATTGCTTCCCGTATCGTAAAGAACGCAGAAATAATCCTCACCGTACCTCTGCATCGGGGTAGTCACCGCACGCCACAAGGCTGTGTCGTAGGTGTTGCTGTTGGCATTTTCGCTGGTGAGCCACTGTGCGGTTCTGCCACTGTTATACAGCGCCGCACCGCTCAGCAAAAAATATTTGTAGCTGACATAGGAGGGATACACCGGTGCTTCCTCGCCGCCCGCATCGTCCCAGGTCACATCCACGTGATACCATTTGCCGTCCAGCTTGACCAAATTCCAGGCATGTGACATCTCGTCGCTGGTCACGGGCAGGCAGGGGATCCCCGCTTCCTCGCACAGCGCGATCATCGCCAGCATATATGCCTGACATACGCCGACCTTACCATAGAAGAAGTTGTACGCATCACGCACGGCAACAGACACCCCCGTTGCCTTTTCCTCGGCAAGTCCCTCGTAGTCGTAGGCGTAATTCTGAACCAGATAGTCGTGCAGATACAGCACCTTATCAAAATCCGTGGCATCTGCGGGAATACCGGCAACGACCTCGTCCAGCAGAGCGTTGTAGAAGGCAAGCTGCGCTTGCGCTACGGAAGGTGTAGTGAGATAGCGCAGCCTGATCTTTCTGACCGTGCTTTCCCCACTCGCTGTATAAATGCTATATCCGTTGTCTACGTAAAACAGATCCGGATGGGTGAAAAAGAAGCGGGAAATCTCTGCCTCCAGTGTGGCAGCCGTATATCCCAGATGTGTAATATCCACATCCTCGGTAAAGCTTGTCGCCGCCTCGTAAAGCAGCGCATACAATGCCTC
>JAZRFS010000135.1:0-9960 GCA_045643765.1 Eubacteriales bacterium | reverse complement strand
GACGGGCAAAGCTACCGTGATATTCCCGCCGCGATGGCGGAGCTGAAAGCGATTTTGGGCGATGCGGAAAGCCGCAAAAAGCGCAAGATCGTGGCTCTTGGCGAGATCGGGCTTGACTATCACTATCCCGACACCGACAAGCCCCATCAGGCCGCGTTTTTTGAGGCACAGCTTTGTCTTGCCGAGGAACTGGATCTGCCTGTTATCATTCATGACAGGGAAGCGCACGGCGACTGTTTTGACGCGATCTGCCGCCACCCGAACGTGCGCGGTGTGTTCCACAGTTATAGCGGCAGCGCAGAGATGGCGCGCGACCTCGTGCGCCGCGGTTGGTATATCTCCTTTTCGGGCGTTGTCACCTTTAAAAACGCCCCCAAGGTGCGCGAAGCGGTGGAGGCAACACCGCTTGATCGCATCCTGATCGAGACGGATTGTCCCTATCTTGCCCCCGTGCCTTACCGCGGGCAAATGAACCATTCGGGCCTCGCGCGCTACACTGCTGAGGCGATCGCCGAGGTCAAAAAAATCCGCTATGATGAGGTTTTGCGCGTGACAAGCGAAAATGCACGAAAACTGTACAGAATATAAGTCAAAAGCCGCTCTTGCGATCAAGAGCGGCTTTTTTGTGCCTGAATTTATGCAATATAAACAAAAATCAAAATGCAATTTCTACAAACCGTGTGAAAAACTTTCAAAAAACCTCTTGCCAAGCACAAAACTTTTCGTTATAATAAAAGTAATGTATCAATAAACTGTCGATACAATATATCCCCGCGTGTAGCGGAACATAAGGAGGAAAACAAACTATGGCTACCTTTTACAACACGAAACAGATCCGAAATCTCGCCCTGCTCGGTCACGGTGAATGTGGAAAGACCTCGCTGGCAGAGGCTATGCTGTACCTTTCCGGCAAGATCGACCGTCGTGGCAAGATTGCAGACGGCAACACCGTTTGTGATTTCGATCCCGAAGAGCAAAAGCGCGGTATTTCGATCTCCGCATCCTTGGCGCACGTGGAGTGGAAGGAAACCAAGATCAATATCATCGACACCCCCGGTGATCCCGATTTCGCCGGTGAGATAGGTCAGGCACTGCGCGTGGCGGGCAACGCCGTGATCGTGGTGGACGGCAAGGCCGGCGTTGAGGTCGGTACCGAGCTTGCCTATAACGCAGCGTGCGACGCAGGCGTGCCGCGCGTATTCTTCATCAACAAGTGCGACGATCCCGAGTATCAGTTCGCAAAATCCTTCTACGAGCTGCACGATAAGTTCGGCAACACCCTTTGCCCCGTGTTCATTCCTTGCCAGGTCGGTAAGGAGATCGCGATGATCGACCTGATCTCCAGCAAGGCGTATACCTACGACAAGGATACGGGCAAGCGCTCTGAGGTGGAGTTCACCGACGAAATGAAGGAAATGGTCAACCAGTACAAGGACGCGTTCTATGAAGCGATCGCCGCTACCAGCGACGAGCTGATGGAAAAATACTTCGCAGGCGAGGAGATCTCCCGCGAGGAAGCAACCCTTGCGCTGCACGAGGGCATTATTGCCGGTAGCATTACCCCTGTTTACTGTGGCTCCGCCACCAAGATGTGGGGCGTGATCGCCATGATGGACGCGGTTGCTGAATCCTTCCCGCGCTTTACCGCACGTAAGGTAGAGAAGTACGAGAACGGCGACGAGGTTGAGATTGATGTAGATGGCGAGCCCGCTATCTTCGTATACAAGACGGTTGCGGATCCGTTTGTGGGTCAGATGTCCTTCTTCAAGGTCATGAGCGGTACGGTCAAGCGCGATATGGTGCTGAAGAACACCCGCGGCACGGCAGAGAAGATGGCTCACTTCTACGTGATGAACGGCAAGAAGCAGACCGAGGTTGAGGAGCTTGCCTGCGGCGACATTGCGATGATCGCAAAGCTTTCCGACACCAAGACCAACGATACGCTTTCTCTTTCCGGTGCGGTTGAGTACAGCAAGATCGCGTACCCCACCCCCTATATGACCAAGGCGATCCTGCCCCTGTCCGCAAAGGACGAGAGCAAGATGTCCCCCAGCATTACCAAGATGCTGGAGGAGGATAAGACGCTCCGCTATGAAAACAACAAGGAAACCGCGCAGATCCTGATCTCCGGTATGGGCGAAACTCACCTTTCCGTGCTGGTGGCACGCTTGGAGAGCCGCTTCGGCGTGAAGGTCGTTCTGGACGATCCCAAGATCGCCTACCGCGAGCGCATCACCAAGCCCGCCGATATCGAGGCGAAGTATAAGAAGCAGAACGGCGGCTCCGGTCAGTACGGCCACGTCAAGATCCGCTTCGCACCCGCAGAGGAAGAGGGCCTGACCTTCAGCGTATCCGTTGTGGGCGGCACCGTGCCGAAGAACTTCTATCCCGCAGTAGAGAAGGGCTTGCAGGACGCTATGGCGAAGGGCGCGCTCGGTTACCCGCTGGTTCAGCTGGGTGCCGATCTGTACGATGGCTCCTACCATGACGTAGACTCTGACGAGCTTTCCTTCCGCACCGCCGCACAGATGGCGTACAAGGACTGCCTGACCAAGGCAAGCCCCGTGCTGCTTGAGCCGGTGGGCGATCTGGATATCACCGTGCCCGAGGCACTGGTTGGTACCGTTATGGGCGATCTGAACAAGCGCCGCGGCTCCGTAATGGGCATGGATCACACCGGTTGCCGCAAGGGCTACACCACGGTGCATGCCATCGCTCCCAAGGCGGAGATCATGGACTACCCGATCGCGCTTCGTGCGATGACCAAGGGCTTTGGTTCCTTTGAGTTCAACGTCACGGGTTATGAGGTGGTACCGCGCGACATTACCGCGAAGGTCGCTGCTGCAAAGAAGTGATTTTGTAAAACAAAGCACCCGAAAGCATTTTCTTTCGGGTGCTTTTTTCGATAACACGCCGCCTTTTACTTTATGCAAATCAAAACTTTTATCACAAAACGAAACCCATTTTCACCAAAGCTCTTGCCATACGGTGGGGAAGATGGTACAATGAAGAAAATAAGCGAAGGGAGCTCCTTTTATGAATAAACGAGAAGCATTACATCTGTTGCGCACCACACCGCTTTTCTGGTCGCGACTCGGTTTTTGCTACGATCCCCCCTTGTATCACGAGAACGGCGAGCGCATCGTGTTTAACCCCACGTATTCCGAGGCGCAAACGCACGCCGATTTCACGGATGCAGGCGTGGCGATACACACCTGCATTTTAGATAGCGGATGGGTGGGCGTTGACACCTATGACTACACCCTTTGCGACCGCGTGCTGCACGAGGTCTTTGAGGTCGGCAAGGCGGAATATTTTATTCCGCGTATCAAGCTCAACGCCTCGGTGGACTGGTGCCGTGAGAACCCTGACGAGCTGTTCGTGTATCTTGATGGACCGCGCGAAACGGAAGAGATCCGTGCCCTTGTCGGTACCCCCCGTCACGACTATCTCGGTTACGAGTCCAAGGTCGGCTATTATAACGCCAACGGTTGGCAGGATACGCGTCCCAACGTGGGCGGTCTTGTCGCACGCCAGAGCTTCTCCTCGAAAAAGTGGCTTGCGGATGCCGGCGAGGCACTCAAGCGCCTCATCGACCATCTGGAAAACGGTCCTTACGGCAATCGCATCCTTGGTTATCATGTCGCATACGGCGCATCGGGAGAAACCACGATGTGGGGCAGAGAGCATGGGCGTTTTGGTGACTACGGCGTGTCTAACCGCCAAAATTTTCTTGCGTGGGGACTGAAAAAATACGGCAGTGAAGCCGCCTTGCGCGACGCGTGGGGAGAATATGAGCCAGAGATCGTGCCCCCGCCCGCCGTGCGAGAGCCCCAAAATGCCAAGGGTGCAGAGCTCAACCGTGCCCAAAAAGAAGGACGGTGGGCAACCGATTACGATCTGTTCATAAACGCTTGCAATATCGACGCGATGGAGTGCTTCGGTAAGGTTGTGAAGGAAAACACAGCCGATAAGCCCGTGGGCGTATTTTACGGCTATCTCATGCATGTGCGCCGTAGCGGCTACTCCTCTCACCTTGGGGATTTTGAGCGCGTGCTGAATAGTCCGTATATTGATTTCATTGCCGCACCCAAGTCCTACTGTCGCAGTGAACCGGGCGAGCCGAGTGGAGAAATGTGCCCCGTGACCTCGGTGAACGCGCGCAAGCTTTGGGTGGACGAGTGCGACATTCGCACGCATCTGGCAACGGGTGACGCCGCGCACTCGCATTCGCGCGGAAAATCCGACACGGAAAGCATGTTTTTGCGCGAGCTTTGCAAAAATCTGACGCACAATTCCGGCTTTTGGTTTATGGATCTTGGTGGCAACTGGTACAATGATGCACAAATTATGGCATTTGTGCAAAAGCTGAACGGTGTGGCGGCAAAGGTTTGCAAAAAAGAGCATACAAGCGTCGCGCGCGTGCTTGCCGTGGTGGATGAGCAGAGTATGCTGTGGACGCCCCCTGCGCGCAACCGCCGTATGGAGCATCTGTGGCGCAACATCAATCTTTGCGGCGTCCCCTGTGACCTTGTGTTGTCGCAGGACGTGGCACGCACGGATTTGTCGAACACAGAGCTTGTTATCCTGCTGACGCCGTACGCGCAAGACAAGAAATATGTCGAAAACTTGCACCGTTTGCTACCTAATGGGGCAAAAGTGCTGTTCGTGGGCGAGAGCGCGGCACTGGAGGGTGTGAAATACAAGGAATACCCCGACGATGAGTTTGTGGACCTTCGCTTGCCCACGCAGGACGGCATTTCGCCGCTTTGCCGTGACTACAAGGGCGTGTGTACGGTTGGCGTTCTGGCAAACGGTGATATCCTTGCTGCAAGCACGTGCCTTGACGTGAACGCCGTGGACAAGATCTTTACTTATGCAGGTGTAACGCGTAGCGCACCCGCGGAATGTGCCGTATACGCAGATAACCGCCTGATTGGATTTTTCCCTCGCGAGGACGTGTCCTTTATACCCGACATTCCCGAAGGCGCCACTTGGCGTGACGTGCTGACGGGTGAGGTGCTTGTACACGGTGCAACGCTTGCCCTTTCCGCACGCGGCGCAAGAGTGTTTTATATCGAATAATTGCAATAAAACGGAGTTGCCGGATCGGCGGCTCCGTTTTTTATTTTGGTCGCGTAATGCGACCTTTTTTTTATTTCTTGCGTGCTATAATGCGAAAAAGAAAGGATGTGACACAATGATCCAAAACAGTTATGGCTTTGAAACAAAATCGCGCGAGGGACTTTTGTGCGTGTATCTGTACGGCGAGATCGATCATCACAGTGCCGTTGCGCTGCGCGAGGATCTGGACAAGCTTTTGTGGCGGGAGCGCCCGCGTCGTTTCGTACTCAACCTCTCCCGTATTGAATTTATGGACAGCGCGGGGCTAGGGCTTCTGATGGGGCGTTATCGCCTTGTGCGCGAGCTTGGCGGTGTGATGGCGTTGACGGCGCCAAATCCACGCGTGATGAAGATCCTGCGGCTTTCTGGGATGGAGCGCTTTTTTGAAATTGAGGACGTGCCGAAAGGAGAAAGAATATGAGGAAAAAGAACAAGGGTGGCAACCGTATGCGTTTGTGCTTGCCTGCTCTCTCTGTTAACGAGGGGATCGCCCGTGCGGCGGTTGCTGCGTTTTGCGCGCAATGCAATCCCGGTGCCACTGAGCTTGCCGATATCAAATGCGCCGTATCTGAGGCGGTGACCAACTGCATTGTACACGCCTATCGCGAGCGGGCGGGGGAGATCTACATAACGGTGCGTCTGATCCCGCGCGGCGTGCGGATATCCATACGAGACCGCGGATGCGGGATCGAGGACGTGGAGCGCGCCAGAGAGCCGCTTTTCACGACGGACGCGGCAGGGGAGCGCAGCGGGATGGGCTTTACCGTGATGGAAAGCTTTATGGATAAGCTCAGCGTACATTCTGCCAAGGGGCAGGGGACGTTGGTGATCCTTACCAAGTATATAGAAAAATATCGGCAAATTTGAAGGCTTGCGGAAAGGGGATGAGCGCGTGGAAGAAAACAGTCGTCAAAGCCGCCATTACGCGCTGATCGCCGCGGCGCAATCGGGGGACAAGGCGGCGGCGGACGCCGCCACTGAAGCGCTTCTGGTGGAAAATATGGGGCTTGTGCGCGGTGCGGCGCATCGCTTTCGCGAGCGGGGGGTGGAATATGAGGATCTTTTGCAGATCGGTACAATCGGGATGCTGCGTGCCATTCGCAGCTTTGATCTTTCCCGCGGCTTGGCGTTTTCCACCTATGCCGTGCCCCTTATTGTAGGGGAGATCCGCCGCCATTTGCGGGACGACGGGCTTATCCGCGTAAGCCGCAATTATAAAAAGCTTTGTGTGGAGCTTTGCAACAAGCGTGCTGAGATCCTGGCGCACGAAGGACGCGAAGCGGGTATTGAAGAATTGGCGGCGCTTTGCGGTGTTTCCCGCGAGGAGGCAGCGGTGGCAATGGCATCGGCTACGCCCGTAGCTTCACTTTCCGATCCCGCCTTTGAGGAGGAGAAGGGGGAGCTTTCCGAGCGGCTTGTGGACGAGGAAAGCTTGCACGAAAGCGAGGTGTTGAACGATAAAATTGCTCTGCGAGAGGCGATCGGGCATATGCCGCCCTTGTGGCGAAAGATCCTGCTTTTGCGTTATTACCGCGATTGTACGCAGCAGCAAACGGCGGATGCACTGGGGCTTACGCAGGTCAAGGTTTCCCGCGAAGAAAAGAAAATACTGGAGTTTTTGCGCGGCGAGCTTATCGTGTAAAAATGCCGTTTATTCTACCCGTCTGTGGGCTAATTGTAAAAAAACGAGGCATACTATTGATAAAATCACGCAAAGGGAGGTGCTTTTGTGCAACGTGTGAGCTGGGAGCGGGCTGCAAGTATCGCGGTGGCGTTGATCGGCGGTGGATTTTTGCTTTATCTTTTCGCGCGTTTCCTCTTCGGGCTTTTTCTGCCTTTTGCGTTGGCTTTTGTGTTGGCGGCGATTACAAGACCGATCGCGCGCTTTCTTTCGCGCAAAACGGGCTGGTCGTTGCGCGTGTGCGCCGTGCTCGGAACAACCTTTTTTCTGTTGCTGTTCGGTGTGCTCGCGTACCTTCTTTTTTTGCGTTTGTTCACAGAGGTGCAGCGCCTGATTGATTTTCTGATTGAGGACAGCGCACGCGAGGATGGAAGCGTTGCGCGCGTGCTTCGGATTTTTCGCGAATGGAGCACCCGTGTGCCGTTATTTTCCCGTTTGCAGGAGCTTGACATTGTCAAGGAGCTGATCGGGGACCCCTCGGCGTATTTTACCGAGCAGCTGCAAAAAATGCTCTCAGAGCTTGCAAGCAAGCTGACGGCTGTGTTGGCGGCGTTGCTGGGACGCTTGCCCGGGGTGCTCTTTTTTCTTGTGGTGACGCTGATCGCGTGCTTTTATTTCACCTTGGATTACGAGAAGGTGTGCGGTGTGTTGGAGCGGCTGCTGCCACAGGGGTTGCGTGCACACGTGCCTTCCTGGAAGCAACGCTTTTCTCGTGCGTTCAAGCGCTGTGTAAAGGCGTATTTTTTGCTGTTCCTGCTCACCTTTGCAGAGCTGTTTCTCGGCTTTTTGCTTCTGCACGTTTCCTATCCGTTTCTGCTTGCCATGGTGATCTCCTTGCTGGACATCCTGCCTGTGCTTGGCGTGGGAACGGCGTTGATCCCGTGGGCGATCTTTGCCTTTCTGGCGGGAAGCACAGGACGCGGCGTGGGGCTGCTTGTTCTATACGGTGTGATGAGCGTGATACGTCAGATTGCAGAGCCTCATCTGGTGGGGAAAAGCATCGGGCTGCACCCCATCGTGATGTTGATCGCCTTTTACGTCGGGCTTTCTGTGTTTGGCGTGGCAGGTATTCTGATCGGTCCTATGCTGGCGCTGCTTTGTAAGCTGCTTTTTGAGCGGGCGTGCTATAGCGAGCAATTGTAAAGAAAAACGCCGCTTTTGCGGCGTTTTTTATATTATTTTGCTTTTTTTGCGCGAGGGGGTTGCAAGTGTGTTTGCGCTGTGCTATACTAAGGTCAACAATATACCTGTGGAGGTACATAATATGAGATATCAGATCTTTTCGGACAACGAATGGGTCTATCCCGACAGTGAGATCGGTGCTGCAGGCAAAGCCGAGCTTTTTGCCGCGCGCGGCGGTGACGTTTGCTTTCAGGTACTGATCGACCGCGAGCTTACCGTGGGCGAGAACGTATCGTTTTCCTTCGCAATGGATGGCTGCGCGCTGGAGCCCTATCAGCTCCTGCCCGCCTATGTCAGCGAGAACAGCGGCGTGAAAACACACACCACGCTGAATTATGATGAGGTTAAGGATTTCGTAACACGTAAGGCGCCCTTCTGGGTGTACGACGTGACGAAGCCCGTGGCAGACGGTATCGAAAAGGGAAGAGCTGCTTTCTTCCTGCGTATCAACGTGGCACCGGACGCTCCCGTCGGCATTTTTGAGGCACCCGTTACGGTTGCTTTTGCCGATGCAAGTGTAGAGATCCCCGTTTCCATTAAGATCTACAACGCACAAATCCCCGCACTGAAGAGCGCGGAGTATCATATGATCAACTGGCTGTATTATCCCTCGCTCTCCAAGCAGCATAACGTGGAGCCGTATTCCGCGGCTTATATGGATGTGGTTCGCAATTATCTGATCAATCAGCTGGATATGCGCAACGATTATCTGATGATCCCCGCGGGCGAGCCCGTGTACGACGCGGACGGCAAGGTGATCGATTTTGACTTCACGCACGCCGAAATGGTGGGTAATCTGGCACTGGAGATGGGCTTTACCAAGATCCTTGGCGGCTTTTCGATCCAGTGGCTGGAGTGGAAGTCCCCTGAGCTCTTCCTGCTCTGGGACAAGACGGTCGAGGTTACGACCATCGAGGGCTACCGTCAGCTGAAGCTGTATTTCACCCGTGCCAACGAGAGCATCGAGCGCAACGGATGGCGCGCGAACTATCAGCAGTGTCTGATGGACGAGCCCCAGTTCAATAACAGTGCCGCTTACCGTATCGTGGGCGCGATCTGCCGCAAGTGCATCCCCGGCGTTGTCATCAACGACCCCGTGGAAAGCACCGACCTTTCGGGTGGCTTGGACGTTTGGGTGGTCAAGCAGGCAGTCTATGAAAAGTATCTTGAGGATTACAAGAAATTGCAGGCAATGGGCGAGGAGATGTGGATCTACACCTGCGGCTTCCCGGCAAACAAGGTGATGAACCGCGTAATGGACTTGCCCTTGGTGGCAAGCCGCTTGCCGATGTGGATGTGCTATAAGTACGGTTGCCCCGGATTTTTGCATTGGGGCTATCACTGCCACAACGAGGAAGAGCGCAACGACACCTGCTACAAGGTGCGCGAGCGCCGCTTCCCCGCGGGCAACGCCCACGTGGTGTACCTTGCCGCAAACGGTCCCGTATACGGTGTGCGCGCGCACTCTCAGCGCACGGGTGCCGAGGACTATGAGCTTTTGCATCAGCTTGGTCTTAGAGATAAGGAAAAGGCGCTTGCTATCATCGACAAGGTCTGCCGCACCTTTGACGATTACGATCCTACCGCCGCCGCATTGGATGCGGCGCGCAAGGAAGTTCTTGAGGCGCTTGGATAAGCGAAAGGTTTTTGGAAAAACGAAAGCCCCCCCAAGCTTGGGCTTGCGGGGACTTTTGACGTTTTGCTTATTCAAACAAAGGGGTGGAAAGATACCTGTCCGCGCCGTCGGGGAGGATGCAGACGATGAGCTTACCCTTGTTGCCCGGGCGGCTTGCCAGCACGTCTGCGGCATGCAGTGCCGCACCCGAGGAGATGCCGACGAGAATGCCTTCCTTGCGCCCCAGCTCTCTTGCGGCGGCGTAAGCCTCTTGCTCGGTGACGGTGATGACGTCATCCAGAAGGGAGCGGTCAAGGTTGGAGGGGACGAAATTTGCGCCGATACCCTGCAGACCGTG
>JAZRFS010000134.1:0-5391 GCA_045643765.1 Eubacteriales bacterium | reverse complement strand
TAAAGGAGATTGCCGACACGCCGGCTCCCGCAGCCCCCGTGCAAGAAACGCCCGCACAGGAAGAGGTTGTGCAGGTTGCTCCCGCTCCCGCCTTTATCCCGACAAAGCAAGCGCCCGTACAGGAAGCGCCTGCGCAGGAAGAGGTTGTGCAGATCGCTCCCGCCTTCATTCCCGTAACGCCGGTAGCACCCGTGCCCACGCCCGCCATTCCCACCGAAACGGCAAGCCTGCTCAAGCCGCTTTCGGGTGATGAGGAAACCTTCTGATTTTTGTGCAGAACAATACACAAACACAAAACCCCCGGAACGGGTACCGTTTCGGGGGTTTTTCATTTTTCACTGCTTCGGGGGGGGCTGCTCGGCGTGGCAGATTTTGCAATAGCGCACCTGCTCGGTGACCGCGCCGCCATCGGCGGGAGCCACGTCATAGGAAGCACCCCAAACGTGCTCGTGCTCGGTCACGTACACCACGGGAGCACCTTCGCCGGCGCACGCAGACAAAAAGAGCGCAAGCAGTATAACAAAACACAAAAACAGGCGTTTTTTCATACCGTTTTCACTCCTTTTCCAAAAATCAGGGCTGCTTTGCCGAAAGGGCAATGATCAGCTTCATGCTGTCGGGCTGTACCTTCGCCTCGTGTGCCGCCTTGTTGCGGCGCAGCTCGCCGCACTTCTGGCAGCGGTGGATAATGATGTATCCGCGCTTCGCGTCCGGCACCGCGGACACGGGCTCCAAGGGACCGCCACAGGGGTTGGCGCGGTCGCCGGGATTGATGTCCACGTGCAAGCTCCACAGGCAAAACGGGCAGTGGTTGCGCGAGGTGTAGCCAAGCGGCTGTACCTCTTTTCCACAGTGTGCGCAGATAAAGCCATCGTCATTCTTCGTAAATCTTTTTACTTCCATAACTTTTCGAAATTCAAATCAAACCCAAACTGACGGATTTTGATGCAGAAGGCACGATCTCGGCACGATAGCCGTATTTGATACTGCGAGTGCCGAGAGCGCGTCTAAAAAGCGCATTCAAATGAAATTCTGAAAGAATTTCCACCTTAAAAACCGCTTTCTCTATCGTTTTGTTTTGGATAGAAAAAGCGGTTTATTTCTTTTATGCGCTTTTGTTCTGCGCAAAATAGGTCAGTTTATTTGAGTGCGATAGCAGCCTTTGCCTTTGCGACGATATTCGCAGGCGTCAAGCCGTACATCTCAAGCAGCGGGGGCACCTTGCCGGAGCGACCGAACTGATCCTCGATACCCACACGGGTAACGGGAACGGGGCAAGCCTCGCAAACAGCCTCGGTCACAGCGGAGCCAAGACCGCCGATGATGTTGTGCTCCTCAGCCACGACGATCGCGCCGGTAGCCTTTGCACAGTCAATGATCAGCTCCTTGTCCAGGGGCTTGATGGTGTGGATATTCACCACGCGAGCAGAGATGCCCTCAGCCTTGAGGAGCTCTGCGGCGGTGAGTGCCATATCTACCATGATACCGGTAGCCACGATGGTCACGTCGGTACCGTCGGTCATCTTCACGCCCTTACCAAGCTCGAACTTGTAGGTTTCCTTGTCGTAGATCACCGGCACAGCCATACGGCCAAAGCGCAGGTACATGGGACCGTTGTGCAGGATCGCTGCCTCAACAGCAGCGCGAGCCTCTACGGCGTCGGCGGGGTTGACGATGGTCATGCCGGGGATGGTACGCATGGTAGCGATATCCTCCAGGCACTGGTGGGTAGCACCGTCCTCACCAACGGTGATGCCGGCGTGCGTTGCGCCGATCTTCACGTTGAGGTGGGGGTAGCCCACGGAGTTACGGATCTGCTCGAAGGCACGGCCTGCGGCAAACATCGCGAAGGTGGAGGCAAAGGGGATCTTGCCTGCAGCGGCAAGACCTGCGGAAACGCTGATCAGGTTGCCCTCTGCGATACCGCAGTCAAAAAATCTTTCAGGGAACTTCTTCTTGAAAACGCCGGTCTTGGTAGCAGCCGCAAGGTCTGCGTCCAGTACCACAAAATCATATTTTTCGCCAAACTCGGCAAGCGCGTTGCCGTAAGCTTCTCTGGTTGCAATCTTTTCTGCCATTGTTTCTACCTCCTTACATCGTGGCCTTGATCTCGGCTACAGCCTGAGCATACTGCTCGTCATTGGGTGCATTGCCGTGCCAGCCGCACTGGTTCTCCATAAAGGAAACGCCCTTGCCCTTGACGGAGGTCATAATGATGGCGGTGGGCTTGCCCTTCACGGTGCGAGCCTCGGCAAGAGCTGCCTCGATCTGATCGAAGTCGTGTGCGTCGATGGAGATCACGTGGAAGCCGAATGCCTCAAACTTCTTGTCGTGGGGAGCAGGGTTCATAACCTCGGCAATGGGACCGTCGATCTGCAGACCGTTCCAGTCCACGATCACGCAAAGGTTGTCAAGCTTGTAGTGAGCGGCGAACATCGCTGCCTCCCAAACCTGACCCTCCTCGGTCTCGCCGTCACCCAGAATGGTGTAGGTGCGGTAGTCCTTGTTGTCGATCTTAGCGGCAAGAGCCATACCGCAAGCGGCGGAAATGCCAAGACCGAGCGAGCCGGTGGTCATATCCACACCGGGGGTGTGCTTCATATCAGGGTGACCCTGCAGGAAGGAGTCGACCTGACGCAGCTTCTTCAGCTCCTCGCGGGGGAAGAAGCCCTGCTCGGCAAGGATAGCGTAAAGTGCGGGAGCGGTGTGACCCTTGGAAAGAACAAGACGGTCGCGGTCTGCCCACTTGGGGTTCTTGGGATCTACCTTCATTTCCTTGTTGTAAAGGTAGGTGATGACCTCAGCAATCGACAAAGAGCCGCCCGGATGACCGGACTTTGCGGCGTGGACTGCCTCGAGAATGTTCAGACGAACCTGCGCTGCCTTCAGGGCAAGTTCGCGCTTCGTGGATTGATCCATTATGTTACCTCCTAATAATGTCGCCCTTGGGGGCTTACATTCTTTTGCATATTATATTATACAGGAAGAGTTTGTAAAAGTCAAGCGATTTTTCAAACAATCGAATACGCAGCACAATACGCCTCAAAGCCCCAGCGCGTTCCCAAGCCCCGTGAGATCAAGCAGCGAGCCGAAAAGCACGCCCGTGATAAGCAAAACGCCGACGATCAGCAGATTTTCCTTGATCTTTTTATTCGTGCGGAACAGCACCAGAAGCCCCGCGCCCGCGCCCGTGAGCAGCCCCGCGAGCATCGCGCCCGCCGAGATCACGCCCTTGGTATAGAGTGTGGCGATCGCCACCGACGCCGCGCAATTCGGAATAAGCCCCACCAGCGCTGCGATCAGCTGCCCGAGGACGGGAATGTCGCGCATCACGGCACCCAGCGCCTGCTCGCCGACAAGCTCCAGCGCAAAGCCGATCACCAGATTAAAAAGCAAAACGAACAAAAAAACGTGCAACGTATGGTACAAAGTGGAGCGCCACACGCCCGCCTCGCCGCAACGGCAGCCCTCCTCCTCGCACAGTCCTTCTACGTGCAATTCCGCCTCGCGGCGACGCCACAAAAGGTCTGCAAGGAAGCCGACCAGCACGGCAATTCCAAATTTTAGTGCCAAAACGGTAAGAATTTTCCCCACCCCGACGCGCGCGCCGAGCAGCACGGGGATCATCTCGTCCGAGGTGGCAAGAAAGACTGCGAGCAGCGTGCCCACGCTCACCACGCGCCCTGCGTAAAATCCCGCGGCAACGGTGGAAAACCCGCATTGCGGCACAAGCCCGAGCGCGCCACCTGCAAGCGAACCGAACCGCCCCGCCTTTTCGATGGCTTTTTCCACCCCGTTTCCCGCCTTATGCTCCAAAAGCTCCATCAAAAGATAAGTCAGAAACAAAAACGGCAGGATCAACGCACTATCCTTCAGCGCGTGCAGTACAACGTGCCAAATATCGTGAAAAGTCATACCGTTTCCCCCTTAATTGCCGTCGCGCACTGCTTGCAGGTGCCGTAAAAGACGGTGCGACCGCAATCGGTGGCAAAGCCGTGCTCGCGCCAAAGATGCGCCGCGATCTCCTCACCGCAACCGCATTCCAGGTGCGTCACCGCACCGCAGGCAAGGCAATGCAAATGAAAGTGCGCGTGGCACGCGTGCGTGTCGGTATATTGAAAAAGATACCCCTTGGCAGGCGTGGGCGCGCGCAAACGGCGCACCTGCCCCTCGGTAGCCAATTTAGACAGCAAACGGTACACCGAGCTGTATCCGGGCGCGTCCCCTTGCAAGGAAAGCCCTGCGAAGATCTCCTCCGCGCTCCTTGGCGTATCGGCAGCGTTTTCGCGCAAGTACGCGATCAGCTTTCCCCGTCCCGCCGTGTTGTAATGCTTCGTTTCCATAGAACCTCTTTGAAAATAAGAATTATTCTCATATTGTAGAATAAAGGGGGGAGAATGGCAAGGGTTATGTGGGGGTGCTTTTGACAAAGGCGCCCCCACGCCCCCACAAAACCTTTTAAAAAAGGAATGGTACATAGCCGCGTTGTTGGCGGAGATTTGTTTGTTACTACCCCTCCGTTATCCATATAGATGACACCTCCCCTCGCAAGGGGAGGACAAGGAAGTGCGAACATAGTGCAACGCCGGCTAAAGAACATATCGCAAACAATGCGGCTATATAGTCCGCCCCTTGCGAGGGGCGGGGGACCGCGCATCTTGCGAAGCAAGTGACCTATTCGGCATAAGCCGAATTGGCCCCGCGGTGGTGGGGTAGTATCCGCGACCAACAACGAAATAGCGCACAAACCCACAAGATGTTCTCGCCCTTCTGGCTCTGCCAAAACGAAAAGCACCACCCGTGTGGGTGGTTTTAACAGAAGGTGCTCGCCCATTTCAAGCGCCTTGCGCTTGAAATAAACGCTCGCCTGCGGCGAGCTCCAAGGTTCGAGCGATATCCTCTGGCTCTGCCAAAAACAAAAAACACCGCACAAGGCGGTGTTTTTTGTTTTTGGTGGAGACAGGAGGGCTCGAACCTTCGACCTCACGGATGTGAACGGTGCGCTCTAACCAACTGGGCTATGCCTCCGAATGGTCGGAATGACAGGATTTGAACCTGCGACATCCTGGTCCCAAACCAGGCGCGCTACCAACTGCGCTACATCCCGATGGAACACAGGTGATCCTGCTTACCGTGATATTATAGCAAACAGCGCGCCGCTTGTCAAGCCCCTTTTTCAAAAAAACGAAAAAAGCGTCCGACTTTTTTCGTCGGACGCTTTTCTTTTTTGTGCAAAAAGTTTTGAAAGGGGTTATAGGGGAAAACTTTCCTAAAAGTTTTCCTCTACGCGCGTCCTCTCAATGCTCAGTACGCAGAATATCTGCCAGCACGGGCAGGAACTCTGCAAAGGGTGCGCGGCGCGCGAGCATGTTGTAGAAGGTACCGATCATC
>JAZRFS010000133.1:0-3531 GCA_045643765.1 Eubacteriales bacterium | reverse complement strand
TGCAGACAGCAGGTACGGGCGTCAGCCACGTGGGTTTCGATGGCAGCCAGCTTCAAGTTCTTCATAAACTTTTCGGCGGCGGCACGACCGCCCTTAACGCCGAAGCTGACCACGCCGCACGTGCCCTTGGGCATATACTTGCAGGCAAGATCGTAGTACTTGTCGCCCTCAAGACCGGGATAGGTCACCCAAGCGATGCGATCGTCGGATTGCAGATACTTCGCCACGGCCAGGCCGTTCTCGCAGTGGCGCGCCATACGCACGTGCAAGCTCTCAAGGCCAAGATTGAGGATAAACGCGTTCTGGGGCGACTGGATCGAGCCGAAGTCGCGCATCAGCTGCGCGGTGGCCTTGGTGATAAACGCACCCTCAAGACCGAAGCGCTCGGTGTAGGTCACGCCGTGATAGCTATCGTCGGGCGTGCAAAGTCCGGGGAACTTGTCGGGGTACTTGGTCCAATCGAACTTGCCGCTGTCCACGATGCAACCACCCACGGCAGCGCCGTGACCGTCCATATACTTGGTGGTGGAGTGCGTGACGATGTCACAGCCCCACTCGAAGGGACGGCAGTTGACGGGCGTGGCGAAGGTGTTGTCCATGATCAGCGGTACGCCGTGCGCGTGCGCCGCCTTGGCGAATTTCTCAATATCCAGCACAGTGAGCGCGGGGTTGGCGATGGTTTCACCGAACACTGCCTTGGTGTTCTCGCGGAATGCGGCGTTCAGCACCTCCTCGGTGCAATCGGGAGAAACGAAGGTGAACTCAATGCCCATACGGCGCATCGTGACGGAGAACAGATTGAACGTGCCGCCGTAGATAGAGGAAGAAGCGACCACGTGGTCACCGCAGGAGGCAATATTGAAAATGGCGTAGAAGTTGGCCGCCTGACCGGAGGAGGTCAGCATAGCCGCGGTACCACCCTCCATATCGCAGATCTTTGCCGCCACGCTGTCGTTGGTGGGGTTCTGCAAACGGGTATAAAAATAGCCGGAAGCCTCCAGGTCAAAGAGCTTGCCCATATCCGCGCTGGACGCGTACTTAAAGGTCGTGCTCTGGATGATCGGGATCTGACGGGGCTCACCGTTGCCGGGCGTGTAGCCGCCCTGCACGCATTTTGTTTCCATCTTGTAGTTAGACATATTAATGCACCTTCTTCTTAAGGATTTTGAATTATCTATAAGTATAACATACTTTTTCGCGTTTGGCAAGAGGTTTACGTGCGATCTGCACCTTGTAAGAGAATTACTTTTCCAAGCAATTCTTCAACACCAGATACGTCCCTGCCGTCCAGCCCATCATTTCGGGCGTGCCGTACTCGCTCACGGCATCGGCACTTCCCTCCAATAAGTTGTACTTCTCAAACAGTTTCCCCGTTTTCAGGAAGGTCTGCTCCACGGCGCGCACGTACTTTTCGGCAATCCGCGTCGCATCTGCATGGCGACCGACTTGCCAAAGTCCTTCTACCGCCACCAACTGCAAGCAAGGCCAGCCGTTGATCTGCGCCCATTGAAATGCGGTATCGCCCACGCGCTCGCTCGCCTGCACGCCAAAGGGTAGCTCCAACGCGCCAAGCAGCACATCTGCGCCCGTGTCTGTATCGCACATACCAACAAAATACGGGAAGAAGGACGCCGCCGAGCGCACCGCGCTCCGCGTTTTCGTTACGTAGCAATAATCATAGTAAACGCCGTCCTCACCGCGCATCAGATCTATCATTTTCTCATACCGTTCGGCGGCTTTTTTCTCCCAAGCGCCCTCGTCACCCGTGCCAAGCTCGCACGCGGCAAAGGCGAGAAATTTCTCGTCAAACCAAAGCAGTGCATTGAGATCCACGGCATTGTATTCGTGGCATCTGCCATCAAATCGCGCGCAAAAATCCCAGCCGCTCTCCGCCTCCGCCAAAATATGACGTCCCCAGTAGATCGCGTCGGTTTCGTGGGCAATCCCCGTGCGCTCGGCATACATTTTCACCGCGCGCGCAAGCCGCGCCTCGTCCGCATCCGAGGAATAGTGATTGAGCCCGTTTTCGCTCTTTCGCTTGCCTTCCCAGAAGGCATATTCCTTCTTCAGTGCCTCCACACAGCGCGCAAGCCATTGTTTATCCCCCGTTTGGCGGTAAACGTCCCGCACCATCAGACCGAAAAAGGGCGGCTGCGAGCGGTTCAGCATGCTTTTGTGCGATCCGTTGGGGATAAATCCGTAGGTGTTGATCAGATAAATAAAATTTTCAATATTATCCAGCACCGTTTGCAAGCGTCCCGAAAGCATCAGTCCGCGATTGGTAAAGTAGGTGTCCCAATAGTACATTTCCTGGAAATGCCCGTCTGTACAGGGTACGGTATAGGGGCGCGGCAAGGCGATCAGGCGATCCGCCTCACCCACGCTGCCCAACGGCGTTTCTCGCACCGTTTGCTGCCATTTTTCAAAAATATAGCATTTCAGTGCGTCCATTTCAGCCCTCTTTTTTGAAATTCGTGATGTTTTTGCCGAAATATCTCTTATACAGGCGGCTGACGTAGTTGGGATCGTTGTATCCATAGCGCACGGCGGCCTCGTATAGGCGCAGATTTTCGCGCTCCATCTCGGTGCGGATGCGCGCGAGCTTCGCTTGATTGACAAAGGTGATCAGCGACATATCGTTGGCGCGCTTGAACACTGCACAAAGATATTCGGGGGTGATGCCAAGGTGCGCGGCGACCTCCTTTTCCGAGATCTGGCGCTGTAAATTTTGCAAAACGTATTCCTTGGCGCGGTTGACGTAGGGAGAATACGCGGGAAAATCCTTGTCATAAAGGCGGCGCGCGATATGCGAGTATTCCTCCAAAAGCTGTAAAAACAGCCCCGTCAAGCCCCATTTTTTCTCGGGCTCCAGCATATAAAGGCGGATGATCTCGTCGATCAGATCGTGAATTTTCTCCCTTGCGGTAAGCGGCAGATGATGTGGCAGGCAGAACGCGCCTTCCTCGCCCTCCTCCAAGATCTCAAAGGGCATAGAAAAGCAAACGGTGCGATGCTCGTGATAGGCGTCTGCGATCAGGTTTGCAGGTGCTTCAAAAAGGTTGCAATTCACCGAAAACGGCTTGCTTTCCACACGCTCCCACCCCTGCTGGCGCAAGGTCGTTCCCACGGAAAGGTAGGAGATCTCTATTTTATTTTCCATACTTGGCAACATGTGATTATAGCTTGGAGCATCAAAAATATGTGCAAATTTGATCTCGGGTGTGCCGCAAAGACGAATATAACGCATTTTGCTTCCCTCCTTGGTGTTTTCTGCCACCAGTATAGCAAATAATCTTAAATTTGTCAAGATTTTCAAAGATAAAAGAAAAGACGCACCGTGCGGTGCGTCTTTTCTTCTCTGTCCATTGGAAACCGAACAAAGCTACTGGTGAGTAGAAAGAAACTCAAGTAATTGTCTTGAACAAGAAGTTCAAGCCCTCGGTCTATTAGTATCAGTCAACTGAACACATTACTGTGCTTACATCTCTGACCTATCAAACTCGTAGTCTACAAGTGACCTTACCTAGTCAA
>JAZRFS010000132.1:0-8736 GCA_045643765.1 Eubacteriales bacterium | reverse complement strand
AATACCGTTATCAAGGCAATCTACGAGGTGCTAAGCGATCTGGATAGCGGAGAGCTGATGGTAAACGGTCTGCAAAAGCTGTTGCAGTACCCCGAATTCAGCGACAAGGAAAGTCTTGGCGAGCTTTTGGGAGCTCTGGAGCGCAAGGAGGATAATCTCGACCTTGTGGGCGACAGCGAGGGGGACGGCGTAAACGTGGTGATCGGCTCCGAGGGGGGCGTGAAGGTCATCAACAACTCGACCGTGGTCTTCAAGCCGATCAAGCGCGGCGAGCGCACGGTGGGTGTTGTCGGTGTCATCGGTCCCTTGCGTATGGATTACGCCCGCGTGCTTGCCACGCTGGATAATCTCGGCGCGAATATCACGAATTTGTTGAACGAACCAAAGCTATTGGATAAAGGAGAGTAACATGGCTGAAGAGATCAAGAACGAGGAACTGGAAGCACAGACGGCTCCCGCCGAGCAGGAAGAGCCCGAGGTTCCCGAAAAGGAAAGCAAGAAAAAAACAAGAAAGCTGGAGGCACAGATCGACGAGCTGACAAAGAAAGTGGAAGAAGCAGCCGCCGAGCTTGCCGTCGCAAACGATAAATACTTGCGTCTTGCCGCCGAGTACGATAACTTCCGCAAGCGCTCCGCCAAGGAACGCGAGGGGATCTACGGCGATGCCTACGCCGATGCGCTGTGCGCGCTGCTGCCGATCTTCGATAATCTGGAGCGCGCTGTGAAGTATTCGGACGGTGATAGCCTGCAGCAGGGTGTGGCTCTCACACTGAAGGGTCTTACCACCACGCTGGAAAAGCTCGGCATTACCGAGATCGAGGCGGAAGGGAAACCCTTTGATCCCAACTTCCACAATGCCGTGATGCACGTGGAGGACGAAACCCTTGGCGAGGGTGTGGTGGCAGAGGTCCTGCAAAAGGGCTATTGCCGCGGCGAGCGCGTCTTGCGCTACGCGATGGTCAAGGTGGCAAACTAACAACGAAAATAATTTATTGAAAGATATTTCAGGAGGAAAACAATCATGGGAAAAATTATCGGTATCGACTTGGGTACGACCAACTCGTGTGTAGCAGTATATGAGGGCGGCGAGCCCAAGGTGATCCCCAATCCGGAGGGCGCGCGTACGACCCCTTCCGTTGTGGCGTTCTCCAAGACCGGCGAGCGTATGGTGGGTCAGGTGGCAAAGCGTCAGAGCATCACCAACCCCGATCGCACCGTCAGCTCCATCAAGCGCCACATGGGCAGCGACTATAAGGTAGCCATCGACGGCAAGAACTTCACCCCTCAGGAGATCTCCGCTATGGTGCTTCAGAAGCTGAAGGCGGATGCCGAGGCATTCCTTGGCGAGCCCGTTACCGAGGCGGTTATCACCGTTCCCGCATACTTCAAGGACGCACAGCGTCAGGCAACCAAGGATGCCGGCAAGATCGCAGGTCTTGACGTGAAGCGTATCATCAACGAGCCCACCGCCGCAGCGCTTGCTTACGGCATGGACAAGGAAAACGACAAGGACCAGACCATCATGGTGTTCGACCTTGGCGGCGGTACCTTCGACGTATCTATTCTTGAAATTTCCGACGGTGTGTTTGAGGTGCTTGCAACCGCGGGCGACAACAAGCTCGGCGGCGACGACTTTGACCAGCGCGTGATCGACTGGATGGCAGACAAGTTCCAGAGGGAGAACGGCGTTGACCTTCGCAACGACAAGATGGTTCTTCAGAGATTGAAGGACGCAGCAGAGAAGGCAAAGATCGAGCTTTCCGGTATGACCACCGCAAACATCAACCTTCCTTTCATTACCGCAACCGCAGCAGGTCCTCTCCACTTTGAGGCAGATCTGTCCCGTGCTGAGTTCGACCGTATCACGGCTGACCTCGTTGACCGCTGCATGGAGCCCACCCGCAAGGCACTTGCCGACGCCGGTAAGAGCGTTTCCGAGATCGAGAAGGTTCTGCTTGTCGGCGGCTCTACCCGTATTCCCGCTGTGCAGGAGGCTGTGAAGAAGTTCACGGGCAAGGAGCCCTTCAAGGGCATCAACCCCGACGAGTGCGTAGCACTCGGTGCCGCTATTCAGGGCGGCGTGCTTGGCGGCGACAAGACCGACCTGCTTCTGCTTGATGTGACGCCTCTGTCCCTGGGTATTGAGACCCTGGGCGGCGTGTTCAACCGTATCATTGAGCGCAACACCACCATTCCCGTAAAGAAGAGCCAGGTGTACTCCACCGCCGCTGACGGACAGACCTCGGTTGAGATCCACGTTCTGCAGGGCGAGCGTGAGATGGCAGCAGGCAACACCACGCTCGGTCGCTTCTCGCTGGACGGCATCGCTCCCGCTCCCCGCGGCGTGCCCCAGATCGAGGTGACCTTTGACATCGACGCCAACGGTATCGTAAACGTGACCGCGATGGACAAGGGCACGGGTAAGGAGACCCACATCACCATTACCTCCTCCACCAATATGTCCCAGGAGGACATCGACCGCGCCATGAAGGAAGCGGAGAAGTTCGCTGAGGAGGACAAGAAGCAAAAGGAGGCTGTGGACACCAAGAACCACGCCGAAACCCTGATCTTCCAGAGCGAGAAGACGCTCGGCGAGATCGGTGACAAGGTGAGCGACGACGACAAGGCTCCCGTGAAGGAGGCTATTGAGAAGCTGCGCAACACCGTGGCTACCGGCGATACCGCCGCCATCAAGGCAGACACCGAGGCACTGGAGAAGGCATTCTACGCCCTTTCCGAGAAGCTTTACGCACAGCAGGGCGGTGCACAGGGTGCAGGTCCCGATATGGGCGGTGACCAGGGCGGTCAGGGCTTCTACAACGCCGATTTCGAGGATAAGAGCGACAAATAATGAGCAACCAGATTAGGGAAAGCCGAGAAATCGGCTTTCCCTAAAGGAGTTTTACATGGCTGAAAAAAGAGATTATTACGAGGTTCTGGACGTCGATAAGGGTGCGGATGAGGCGACGTTGAAAAAGGCGTACCGCTCGCTTGCCAAAAAGTATCACCCCGATATGAACCCCGACAATAAAGAGGCGGAGCAGAAGTTTAAGGAAGTGAACGAGGCGTATGCCGTGCTTTCCGATAGCGAAAAGCGCGCGCAGTACGATCAGTTCGGTCACGCCGCATTCGAGCCCGGTGCCGGTGGTGCCGGCGGTGGCTTTGGCGGCTTTGGTGATTTCGGCGACATCTTCAGCAGCTTTTTCGGTGGCGGCTTCGGCGGTGGCTTTGGTGGCGGTGCCCCCAGACGCAACGGCCCTGTGCGCGGTGACGATATCGGCGCACGTATTTCTGTTTCCTTTGAGGAGGCGGCCTTCGGCGTAAAGCGTGAGGTGTCTTATAACCGCATTTGCCGCTGTCCCGATTGTGCGGGCTCCGGTGCTGCCAAGGGAAGCAAGGCAGACACCTGTACCAAGTGTCACGGCAGCGGCCGTATGCGCGTTATTCAGCGCCTTGGCGGGATGCAATTCCAGAGTGAGGGCGTGTGTGACGCCTGCCGCGGTGAGGGCAAGATCATCAAAAATCCTTGCCAGAACTGTCGCGGTACGGGTCTTGTCCGCGTGAACAAAAAGCTGGAGGTGTCCGTGCCTGCGGGCATTGACGATGGCGAGCGCATTGCGCTGCGCGGTCAGGGCAACGACGGCAAAAACGGCGGCAGTGCGGGCGATCTGATTATTCAGATCCTGGTCAAGCCCCATCCCATCTTCGAGCGCGAGGGCTACAATATCTACTGCGAGGTGCCGATCCCCGTGACGGATGCCATTTTGGGTGCCGAGATCGAGATCCCGACCCTCAAGGAAAAGATGAAATATAACATTCCCGAGGGTACACAGCCCGGCACGGAGTTTACCGTGCGCGGACAGGGTATTCCTTACGTGAACAACAATAATCGCCGCGGCGATCTGATCTTCCGCGTCAACGTGGAGATCCCCAAGGGGCTCTCGGAGGAGCAAAAGGATCAGGTGCGCGCGTTCGCAGGGAAGTGCCGTGAGAAGAATTACGGCAAAAAGAGCGGATTTTTCAAGCGCATCTTTGAAAAATTGAACGGTGAGGACTAAAATATGGTAATCAAGGACTGGACACAATTGAAGGTCACGGTGCCGCTTGCCAATCTGGACGAGCTGGTGGCTGTGATGAGTATGGTCAACAACAATCTGATGATTGAGGATTACAGCGATATCGACCTCAAGACCTGCTACGGTGATCTGATCGACGAAAGCATTCTCAACGCTGACAAAACGATTGGCGCGGTGTCTGTATTTTTGTCGGCAGACCGCCCCTTTACCGACGTGGTGGCCTTCGTCAAGGAGCGCCTTGCCGCTATCGGTGTAGAAGGGAAATTTGAGATCATCGGTGTGAACGAGGAGGATTGGGCGCATTCCTGGAAGGCCTATTACAAGCCCTTGCACATCGGCAAGAAAATGGTGATCGTGCCCAAGTGGGAGGAATATGAGCCCAAGGAAGGCGAGATCATCGTGACGATGGACCCCGGTATGGCATTCGGAACGGGTACGCATGAAACCACGCGACTTGTGATCGAGCTGCTGGAGGAATGTGTCACGCCCGGCATGAAGGTGGCGGACGTGGGCTGCGGCAGCGGCATTCTGGCGATCTGCGCCGCAAAGCTCGGCGCTACTTGCTGCCGTGCTTACGATATTGACCCCGTAGCCGTACGCGTAGCACGCGAGAACATCGCCGACAGCGGCGAGAAAAACGTCACCTGCGACGTTTCTGACCTTTTGAAGGGTGTTGACCTTTCCGACGGTCCCTACGACCTGATCTGCGCGAATATCGTGGCGGATATCATCATTCGTATGGCTCCCGACGTGGGATGCTATATGAAGGATGATGCCATTTTGCTGGCATCGGGCATCATCACCGAACGTGCCGAGGAGGTCATTGAGGCACTGGAGGCGTGCAACTTGAAGATCGACCGCCGCTTGGAGGACAACGGCTGGTGCGCACTGGTTGTAAAGAAGAAATAAAAAAACAATAGCCGAGAGCGCACGCGCTCTCGGCTTTCTTTATTGTATCTCTTGTTCAATATCATCGAATATGGGGCTATCAAAAAATTGACGCAATGTGATTTCCAATCCGTCACAAATCTTTTTTATGGACACAACACCCGGGTTTTGGCTTTTTTCATTCAGCATACTGTAAATGGTGGAAGGGGAAATTCCGGAAATGTTGGCGAGGGCATTGATGGCGATATTTCTGTCGTTACAAAGCTCGATAATTCTTTTTGCAACTGCTTGCTTCGTGTTCATCTTGCCCTCCTTTTTGAGATATATCCTTATTTTAACCAAATTTAGGATATATCGTGTGGGATATATCGCAAAACAAGGAATTTTGTGCTATAATTACGATATATCCCAAACAAGGAGGAGAAAAATGGTATGCGGTTTTATGGGGCATAGAGATGCGCCAAGAGAAGTGAAAAAATTATTAGAACAAGTAATCAATGATCTGATACAGCAAGGGATAAGGTGTTTTTATGTAGGAAACAACGGTAATTTCGATCTTTATACCCAGCAGGTGCTAAAAGAAATCGCCAAGCGCGAGGAAGGTGTGGTTTATTATATTTTGCTTTCTTTGCCTTGGGAAAGCGCTTTGTCGGGAGAGCAGGAGCGCACGTTTTATTTTGAAGGATTGGAAAAAGTTCCTTTTAGATTTGCTGTGGCGAAGAGAAACGAAGTGTTGCTTCAAAAAGCGGATATTTTTGTTGTATATCAAAAGCACAGCTTTTCGAATTCTTATAAGTGGGTACAAAAAGCAATGAGGGCAGGGAAAAGGGTAATAAATCTGGCGTAGCTAACAAAAAAGCGACCGTGAATTTAACGGTCGCTTTTTTAGGCGGATTTATTCTTCGCCCTCAAACGCGCCGGGGGCGGTTGCGGCGTCGTAAATATCGGTAACTTCCTTTGCGGGAGCCTTGCCAAGCAGGGTAACCGCAACGGCGGCGATGATGCTGAGAATTACACCGGGAACCATCTCGTAAAGACCGGTGCTAAGCACGCCCGTTTTTTCAAACACAAGCCAAAGCACATCGGTGAGGCCGCCTGCGATAACGCCTGCGACGGCACCCTTGTAGGTAAATCTGCGCCAGAACAGGGAAAGCACGACGACCGCACCAAATGCGGAGCCAAAGCCTGCCCAGGCGTTTTCCACAAGCTCCATAATGGCTTGTGCGCCTTCTGCCTTACTGCTTGCGATGAAGTAAGCAACGACAGAGATCAGAATAACCACGCCGCGACCGACCCACAGCACCTCTTTTTCGGAGGCGTTTTTGCGAATGAGGGGCTTGTAAACGTCAGAGGTGAAGGAGGAGGAGGCGACCAGCAGCTGGCTGTCAGCCGTAGACATCGATGCAGCAATGATGGCAGAAAGCAGGATGCCTGCAATAAAGGCGGGGAAAATATCGCGTGCCAGTGCAATAAATACCATCTTTTGGTTATCACCTGCAAGCAGCGCGGTGCCAACCGAGGTCATGCGACCCAGCGTGGCGATCACGATCACAGCACCAAGGGAAAGTACGACCCAGGTGCAAGCAACGATGGCGGATTTCTTGGCCATCGAGGGCTTTTTGATCGACATAAAGCGAACCAGAATGTGCGGCATACCGAAATAGCCAAGACCCCAGGCAAGACCGTTGATGATGTCGGTTGCAGAGGCGCTGAACAGGTTACCCACGAAGGAGTAAGTAGTGCCGCCTGCGCTGGTAACAGTGTTGTTGAGAAGATCAGGATTAAGATCGCGCACGAACACAAGGATCAAGGGAAGAAGAAGAACGGCACCCAGCATCAGAAGACCCTGGAAGAAGTCGGTCCAGCAAACGGCCTTATAGCCGCCGAGGAAGGTGTAAACGATCAGAATGGCGGCGAAGATCAACAGTGCCAGAGATTTATCAACACTGGGGAAAAGATCGGTGATAACGGTTGCGCCTGCCACAAACGCAGAGGCTACGTAAACCGTGAAGCAAACGAGGAAGACGACGGCGCAGATGACCTGCAGCACGGGGGATTTGGTGGCGAAACGGTTGGAAAGATACTGGGGAAGTGTGATCGAGTCATTTGCGGCGGCAGAGAAGCGGCGCAGACGTCCTGCAACCAGGATCCAGTTTGCGATCGTACCGACGGCAAGACCGATACCGATCCAAGCCTGGCCGAGACCGAAGGCGAGAATGCTGCCGGGCAGACCCATCAAAAGCCAAGCACTCATATCCGAGGCCTGAGCGCTCATGGCGGTTACCCAAGGACCCATCTGGCGTCCGCCAAGGAAGTAATCTTTGTCCGAGATGCTCTTTTCTTTCACAAAGAAGAAAACACCGATGCCGATCATCGCAACGAAGTAGAGGATGAGGGCAAGAAGCTCGAAATTCAAAACAGTAAACCTCACTTTCAATACAGATGCTAAATATTATATCATAAATAGTATTTTCTGTCAACAAAAATTGAAAAAATGCTGTATAAAAAATTTTTTTGTGCTTCTTTTTGTGAAAATCAGGAAGCGAATTTTGGAATATTTGTCAACAAAGATGTAAAAAACACCAAAAAAGAGGTTGACAAATTGTTGAAATTGGAGTATAATATACTCAAATCTTTGAAAAGGAGGCGATTTCTTGCCTCGTTTTTTTGTGACAAGTCAACAAATTAAAGGGGATGTCGTGACCATCCTCGGCGACGATGCGCGACATATTTCCCGTGCGCTGCGCATGGCTGCGGGCGAGCATATCACAGTCTGTGATATGGCACGCACCGAGTACGAGTGCGAGCTGTTCGCCTTTTTGCCGGATCGCGTGGAAGCGCGTGTGATCTGTGCAAGCGAAAGCGCCACCGAGCCACCCGTGCACATTACGCTGTATCAGGCGCTCCCGAAGGGGGATAAGCTGGACAGCGTGATCCAGAAGGCGGTGGAGTGCGGCGTTTCTTGTATCGTACCCTTTGAAAGTGAGCGCTGCGTGGTGCGTGCCAAACCCGAGGCGGAAGCGCACAAGACCGAGCGCCGTATGCGGATCGCGGTAGAGGCTGCCAAGCAATGCGGACGAGGCGCTTTGCCGGAGGTGAAACCGACGATTTCCTATGCGCAGGTATTAGAGGAGGCAAAAACAGCGGATATCGTGCTGTTTTGCTACGAGGGGGACGGTACCCGCCCCATCGGGCAGCTTTTGCGTGCGCAAAACATAAAAAAGGGAAGCAGACTTGCCATTGTGATTGGCAGCGAGGGCGGATTTTCGCTTTCGGAAGCAGAGAAAGCCGCCGAGAACGGCTTTTTGATGACAGGACTTGGAAAGCGCATTTTACGCACCGAAACCGCATCCGGCTTTGCGCTTGCGTGTATCAGCTGTATCCTGGAACTTGACGGTTCGTGCTAACACACAAAAAAGTTGTCTTAAATTTGTAAATTCTGTTGAAACCCTATTGCAAAATCACTAAAAATCGTGTAAAATATATGTGTTTCTATGCAATACACATAAGAAGGATGAGGAATTTCTATGTCTAACAGATTGTTTCAAGGCGTGATCCACCAGATGAAGGATGCCATTGATCGCGTGATTGGTGTCATCGACGAGAACGGCGTCATCATCTCCTGCTCTGAGCTTGCCAAGATCGGCCACGTCAAGCAGGGCGTGCGCGACGAGATGGTATATGCTGCCGAGAAGGTAACGACCGGTGGATACACCTATTCTCCCATTGCGGGCGGCGCTAAGGCCGAGTACATCGTTTTCGTTGAGGGTGA
>JAZRFS010000131.1:0-21932 GCA_045643765.1 Eubacteriales bacterium | reverse complement strand
CATAGAATTTCTCTCACCCGCAAGGGAATGAAGTAAGAAAAAAGCCGCCCATAGCGTATCTGCCGTGGCAGCAGTAAATTGAATAGTACCTACCGACAGGAAAAGGACGAGAAATTGCTAAAACTTCTCGTCCTTTTTTCTTGACAAGCACTGCTTCTGTGTCCACAAAAGCTATTTTGATTTTGTCGATATGCCGTCGCTTCGCTCAGCTCGATATATTTGCCTTGCAGCAAATTCGATATGTTTTCGCTACGCTCAAACTCGATATGATATAAATCCGCGCTCACGCAGTGAGCATATCGAGTGCGACAGCCCATATCGAACGCGTTAGCGTATATCGAAAATCCGCATTGGCGGATTTATATCGATGCGTACCTGCTCTATGGCAGGTACGCTACTTCGTGCGCCGAATCTGCCGCAAATTTACGCGAGGCGTAAATTAGGCGTGAAAATACCTTTGGTGGTATTTTCACTTGGGGGCTAACTCTGCTAGTGCAGAGCAGCTCCAAATATCTAGCCCCCAAAACAAAAACCAGTCGCGAGGCCTGGTTTTTGTTTTGGACCGGATTACGGGGCTCGAACCCGCCACATCCACCTTGGCAAGGTGGCGCTCTACCAAATGAGCTAAATCCGCAAAATGGTGCCTCCGGTCGGAATCGAACCAACGACACGGGGATTTTCAGTCCCCTGCTCTACCAACTGAGCTACAGAGGCAAAATACTGGCGACCCGGATGGGACTCGAACCCACGACCTCTAGCGTGACAGGCTAGCGTTCTAACCAACTGAACTACCGGGCCAAGGTCATCGCGCGAGAAGTGTGTTCCATCCGGCGACCAGTATAGTATAGCACAATGAAGTGTGCTTGTCAATACCTTTTTTGCAAAAAAATCAAAAAATTAGAAAAGTTTCTCTAAGTTCTCGGGTGTGAAGCGATAGGAGTTGCCGCAGAAGTGGCAAGAGATCTCCAGTTCCTCAGGTTTTCCCTCAGCGATCTGCTCGTCCAACATACGGCGCAGCTCCTTTTTGCCAACGGAATGGAGTGCCGCCGCCATACGCTCGCGCGAGCAGGTGCATTTATAGTCCACGTCGATCTCGTCAAACAGATCGTACTCGATGCCGTCCAGCGCGATTGCGGCGATCTCCTCGTTGGAAAGTCCCTTTTCAAATTGCTTGGAAATGTTGGTAAGGGATGCGGCGTTCTTCTCCAGCTGATCCACCACGGCGGGATCTGCGAAGGGAAGAAGCTGCACCAACACACCGCCCGCGGCGAGGCAGGAAAGATCCTTGTCCACCAGTACCCCAAGGGCGCAAAGTGTGGGGATCTGCTCGCTGATGGCGAAATAGGAGGCAATGTCCTCCGCGATCTCACCGCTCACCAGCGGAATGGTGCCGTTGGTCGGCTCCTGGCCGCCCATGTCCTTGAGCACCGTCATCGTGCCCGTGCCGATGGCACTGCCTACGTCCAGCTTGCCGTTGGACTTGAGGGGTACGTCCACCTCGGGGTGCTGCACGTAGCCGCGCACGTTGCCCATATAGTCGGATGCTGCGATCAGCTTGCCGATGGGGCCCTCGCCCGTCACGGTGATCGACATACGATCCTCTTTTTCGCCCATCATACAACCCATCATCGAACAGGCGGTCAGCAGTCTGCCAAGCGCCGCAGTGGCGACGGGTGCGGTCTTGTGAATACGAATTGCCTCATTCACGATGGGGCGGGAATTGATCACGATGATGCGTGCGCTTCCGTCGCGCGTCATACCGCG
Organism: Eubacteriales bacterium; assembly: GCA_045643765.1. Classification (GTDB taxonomy): domain Bacteria; phylum Bacillota; class Clostridia; order Oscillospirales; family CAG-272; genus Firm-07. Next base: position 20,168 of record JAZRFS010000131.1, on the reverse strand, counting down.
TAAAATCGTTGCTTGTTCCATAAAAGCTCCTTACTTTTTACATCTTGCCGCCACGTACCAGCGCTCGGTGTGTGCGTCGGGGGCGTTGAATTGATAATTTCCGAAAAATGCGATATCCGCAAACCCTGCGCGGGAAAGCGCGTCGGTGAGCTGGGCTTGTGTGTAGCAGCGCTCGGTCTGCTCCTCGTCCTCGCGGGTGTACTTGCCGTCCTTGCCCTCCGTGAATACCGAGAGATAGAAGCGGCACAGTCCACTTTCCTTGTCGTAATCGTTCTGCCAGGCACAAAGAGAGGTATCATCCTCCAGCACGTAGGCGTTATCCCCGTAAACGGTGTCGAATTTATAGGGCGTATTGACGTCAAACAGGAAAAGCCCGTCGGGATCCAGATAGTTGTGCACCAGTGCGAAGCACTTGTCAATGTCACCATCATCCACGAGGTAGTTCACGCAATCCAACGTGCTCACGACGGCACCGACCGTGCCGTACAATTCAAACTCGCGCATATCCTGCTGCAAAAACAGGATCCCGCTTTTGCCCTCGCCCCACATCCGTTCGTATGCGCGGGAAAGCATCTGCTCGCTGCCATCCACGCCGATCATATCGTACCCGCGCGCGGCAAGCGCCAATGTCATTGCGCCTGTGCCGCATCCCAGATCCAGCACAAGGGAAGGGGTAATATCATAGCGCGCACAGCACGCAGAGAAAAACGCGGCGTATTCGTTGTAATCCGGCTTTTCGCCAAGGCGGTCGTACACTGCCGCCAGTGCTTCGTAAGGCTTCATATCCATCCCCCTTTTTTAATATCCTATATATTTTACCTTATTTTTAAGATAAAGTAAAGTGGTTTGCGCAAATTTGCCCAAAAAGTCGGTCCACATCTCCCGCGCCCATCACCAGCACGGTGTCACCCGGCGCGATCTCGGCAATCAGCGTGCGTGCGATCTCGGCAAAGCCGCCCACGTATGCGGCGTGCTTGCCCACGCCGCTTGCCAGCAATGCGGCGCTCATACAAAGTGTATCCGTTTCCCTGGCAGGATAAATATCTGCTACAATCACGCGGTCTGCCATACGAAGTGCTTCGCAAAACGCATCAAAGAACGCCTTGGTTCTGGTATAGGTGTGCGGCTGAAAAACAACGAAAACTCTACCCGTTTTAGGGGTAATTTGGCGTGCTGCTGCAAGTGATGCGCGGATCTCGGCGGGGTGATGCGCGTAGTCGTCAAAAAAAGCGGCGCCGTGGAAAAGCCCGCGGTAGCTCATACGGCGCGCCGCTCCCCGAAAGTTGGAAAGCGCCTTCACGATCACGGCGGGGGAAATGCCCGCGTCCGCAGCACACAGCGCCGCGGCAAGGGCGTTTTTTACGTTGTGCTCGCCAAGCACCGAGAGCCGTACCTCGCCTTGGCACTTGCCGTCTAAAATTAATGAAAAATGCCCCCGTCCACCCACGTATTGCAGATTTTGCGTATGACAGTCGCCCTCGGCGAGCCCAAATTTACGCGCGTGCGGGCATACGCGTGTCATTTCTTGATTGGAAGTCTCGCAGATCACTGTCGGTGCACGCCGTGCAAATGCCGCAAAGGATGATAACAGTGCTTCCTCGTTTTCAAAAAAATCCGCATGGTCAAAATCCGTATTCAAAACTATCGCAACGGTGGGGGGAAGGCAGAGAAAGGAATTGCCGTACTCGCACGCCTCAAAAATGCAATCCTCGCCCGCGCCGAAGCGTGCTGCCTCCCCCATAGGGAGCAAAGCGCCGCAGAAGGTGGTGGGATCCCGCCCCGCCGTGTGGAAGATCGCATCCAGCATCGCGGTCACGGTGCTTTTGCCGTGGCTGCCCGCCACGCCGATGCGGCTGGGGTACGCATTTGCAAGAAAGCCCAGAAGATCCGCGCGGGAAAGCACGGGCAGACCCAAGCCGACCGCCGCCAGATACTCGGGGTCGTTGTCACCGATGGCAAGCGTATAGATGACTGCGTCACAGTCTGCCGCGTATGCGGGGAAATGCCCGATATGCACGGCGATCCCTGCCTCACGCAACGTCTTCACACCCGCGTGCGCGCTCGTGTCCGACCCCGCAACCTCAAATCCGTGCGCGCGGCAAAAAAGAGCGAGGGAGCGCATGTGCACCCCGCCGATGCCGATAAACCACAGCTTTTTTCTTCCGTGCAGCAGAGCGCCGACGCCCGCCGTGCCAAAAAATGTATTTGTGAGTGACATTTTGCTCTCCTTTGGTGAAAATAGTCAAATTTTGATGATAAAATCCCGTTCCTTTCACAGAAAAGACACAAAACGGTAGAATAAACGCCACAATCGCATTTTATACTATAAGCATCAACAAATCCCAGAAAACGGAGGCAACTTATGCAAATCACAGACATCAAAATCCGCAAACTTTTCGACGAGGGCCCCATGAAAGCCGTGGTTTCGGTAACCTTTGACAGTCAGCTTGCCGTGCACGACATCAAGGTGATCTATGCACGCGATCGCTATTTTATTGTGATGCCCAGCCGCCAGAACCCCGACGGTACCTACCGTGATATCGTGCATCCCATCAATGCCCAGTTCCGTGCTACCTTGGAGAGCGCCGTGATCAAGGCGTTTGAGGAGGCATTGGAGGCTGCCAAGCTGGAGGGCGAGAGCGCCGAAACCGAGGAAGCGGTCGAGATTGCTCCCGTACTTTAATAGTATATGTAGCGTTGTACAAATTGCGCCTGCTAAAAATTCCGAGTGCGGATCGCACTCGGAATTTTTTTAAACTTTTTCGCAAAAAATGCTTGACAATCAATACTATGTGTGGTATAGTATTGTGTGAAAGGGGGTATTGAAATGGATATTCAATTGAAGCGCGGTCTTTTGGAAATCTGTGTGCTTGCCGCTATCAAAACAGAGGAATCCTACGGATACCGTATCATCAAGGACGTGGCGCCGTTTGTCGAGATTTCAGAGTCCACACTCTATCCGATCCTGCGCCGCTTAGAGGGGAGCGAGATGCTTACCGTGCGCTCGGCAGAGCACAACGGACGCTTGCGCAAATATTACCAGATCACCGCAGCGGGGCGCGAGCGCCTTGCCGAATTCACCCGTGAGTGGGGAGAGATGATGGCGATCTATCAATTCGTTACGAAGGAGGGAAACACGGATGAACAAAACTGAATTTTTGCAGGAGCTTGCGATGGATATCCTCGGCTTGCCGCAGGATGACGTAGAGCACTGGCTGGAATATTATGCCGAGATGCTGGAGGACCGCATCGAGGAGGGTATGAGCGAGGAGGAGGCGACCGCGTCCCTTGGTGATCCCAAGACGATCGCACGTCAGATCCTGTCGCAGACCCCTTTTGCCAAGCTGATCAAAAATAAGATCAAGCCGAAGCACAAGCTGCGCGTGTGGGAGATCATCCTCGTGGTGCTGGGTTGTCCTATCTGGTTGGCACTTGGCATTGCCGCACTTGCGGGGTTCTTCTCGGTCTTTGTGTCGCTTTGGGCGGGTATCGTTTCGATCTGGGCAGGCGAGCTTGCGCTTGCCGTAAGCGGGATTGCCGGTGTGCTGTTCAGCTTTTTCCTGATCGGAACGGGCACCACGTACCAGGGCTTGTTGCTGCTGGGCGGAGGACTTTTCTGTGCAGGACTTGCCTATTTCGGCTTCTTTATTTGCAAGTGGCTCACCGTGCTTCTTTGCAAGCTGTGTAAGCTTTTTGTGCTTTTCGTCAAATCCCTGTTTGTGGAAAAGGAGGGTAAGTGATGAGTAAGAAGAAATTATGGAGTATCGTGGCGATCGCCGCGGTGCTTGTAGGACTTGCGCTGATCGCAGGCGTGTTTTTTGCGATCCGATTTGATTTCAGCAAATTGGCTACGGAAACCTATGTGCGTGGCGAGTACGCATTAGAGGAGCCCTTTGATGAAATTGAGATCAACACCACCTTTTTTGACGTGAGGATCTTCCCCGTGGATGCAGAACAGGCATCCGTGGCGTATCTGCCGTACAGCGGGAACGTTACGCATAATGTCACGGTTCGGGACGGTAAACTGTCCGTATTTATAGTAGACAGCCGCGCGTGGTATGAAAAGCTGTTCTTTGACGGGATCACCAACGAGAACACGGTCATCGAGCTGCGCGTGCCGCACGCGCAATACGAAAAGCTGGCGGTCAGATCGCGTAGCGGTGACGTTCTTGTGGACGGCAAAAATGACGATGGCGATGCGCTTTTGTTTGGAACGGTGCGCGTGGAAGCAAACAGCGGGGATATTGAATTCCGTGCCGGCACGCTGAGCGAGGGGAGCGTTGCCCTTTTCGCAGACACGGGTGACATCGTTGTCAGCGGGACACAGGGCTCGGGTCTGACTGCCCATACGGATACCGGGCATATTACCGTGCTTGGCTGCGCGCCTGCCACGGCACTTTCCCTGAAGACCTCTACCGGCGAGATCACGCTTGCGGACGTGAGCGTTACGGGAGGATTGCTTGCTATTGAAACGGATAGCGGAGACGTTGAGATGCGCAACGTGCGCGCACAGGACCTGAAGCTGGAAGCAGACACGGGCGACGTGGAGATGATGGCGGTGTTGGTCACGGGCGAGCTGCGCGTGGAAACCGACACGGGCGAGGTCGATATCAAGCGCTCGGACGCAGGCAGCATTTATCTGGAAAGTGACACGGGCGACGTGGAAATGGAGCTGCTGACGGGTAAGATGTTCACCGTGGAGACCGACACGGGCGACAGACGTCACCCCGCCTCCGACCGCAACGGTGGCATCTGTCGGGTAAAAACCGACACGGGCGACGTGGAGATCACAGTGTTAGCCCCTGCCGCCGCGCAATAAAAGAAAACAACAAGGGTGCATCCGTCGGATGCACCCTTGTTGTTTTTCATAATTTGTAATCACAATCTTCCAAGCCCTGCCAGCACGCCGTTCTTTGCAAGCGTGAGGGTGGCAAAGTTCGGATGCCCATCGGGCGGCTGCCCGAGGCTCCCGGGGCAAAGGACAAGCAAGGGCTTTTTAAGCACCGTTTTCCCGATAAGTGCCCCGACGGGGTAAGTTTTCTCAAACGGAATGTGTGTGTGCCCGTGTAAAAGCACGTCCGCGCCCGCCGCCGCGGCGTTCTCAATCGCGGTGTCAAGCGAGAGCTTTACGCCCTGTAAATGTCCGTGTGTCAGATAGACGGTATACCCCGCGATTTCTTCCACGCGCACGGGCGGTGCGTCCTCGCGCGCGGTCCAATCGCAGTTGCCGCGCACGGCGCGCAAGGTGGTGTCGCTCGGCAATACGTTCAGGTCGCGCAGCCCGTCACCGAGGAACAGCACCCCGTCGGGCTTGGCGCGGCGGAACGCCTCCAAAAGCAGATCCGCGCGCCCGTGCGTGTCGGATGCCACCAAAAACGTCAACGGCATATCTCGATCAGCTCCTTCTCGGATTTCGTGAAGTTGCGGATGCTGCCGTCCTCGTTCACGGCGATCAGGTCCTCGATGCGGCAGCCGTATTTGCCCATCAGATAAATGCCCGGCTCGCAGGATACCACGTGCCCCGGCATAAGGAGTGCGGAGGCGGGGGCGCGACCGGATACGGAGGGTGCCTCGTGTACGTCAATGCCTACACCGTGACCGAGGGAATGCCCAAAGCACCCCACGTAGCCCGCGCCGTGAATGATGTCACGCGCGACCTTGTCCAGTGCGGCGCAGCCCACGCCGCCCGCCGCCGCATCAAGCGCAGCTCTCTGTGCGGTCAGTACGGTTTCATACAGGCGTTTTTGCTCGGCATCTGCGCGTCCGATCATCACCGTGCGCGTCATATCCGCGCAATATCCGCCATACCGTGCGCCGAAGTCCATCGTAAGGAACCCATTTTCCAAGGTGCAATCGCGCGGCACGCCGTGCGGGAGAGCGCTTACCGTACCAGATACGGCGATGGTCTGGAAGGCGGGTGCCTCGGCGCCGTTTCTGCGCATGAAAAAGTCCAGTTCCAGCGCGATCTCGCGCTCGGTGCGGTCCTTGCGGATAAAATCCAGAATGTGGGTGAACGCCGCATCCGTGATCTGTTGCGCGGTGTGGATGGCGGCAAGCTCCTGCTCGTCCTTGAACACGCGCAGTCCCTTTAAGATGGCGGAAGCGCCGGATACAACCTGGAGCGTGGGGAATTGCTCGGCAAGGCGCGCTTGCATAGCTAATGTCAGGTGATTTTCCTCTACAAGCAGCGCGGTCGCGCCATGCTGCTCCATCTGCTTGCCGATCTCGGAAAATGCACCCGTATCGGGGGATAATACCTCAAATTCCCCCGCGCACGCCTTCTGCGCGGCCTCTAAATAGCGAAAATCCGTCAAAAGATACGCCGCGTCGGGGAAAATGAGCAGATAACCGTCCTCAAAGGGGAAGTGCGAGAGATAAAACTGGTTTTGCGGCGAGGTGATCAGCGCCGCCTCGGCCTTGCCTTGCAGCTCCTTTTGAAACGCTTGCAAATGTGTCATTCGTTGCCTCCAAAATCCAGCCATTCGGACAAAATGGCGTTGCTTACTTGCATACCGCGAGCGGTAAACGCCACGCGCGTGTCGTCGTTTTTGAGAAATCCGCCCTTCGTCAGCGCGGTGAGATCGCCGTAGCAATCCTCAAACTTAGTGCCGAAACGATGCAAGAAATCCGCTTTGTTTACCCCCTCGGCAAGGCGCATGCGAAGCATCACGTATTCGTCGCGCGCCTCCTCGCCCTCAACCTTGCTGTGCGAGGTAAAGAGCGTGCCAAAATCACCTTTTTGCACGTTTGCGATATACGCGGCGGTGTCGGCAGGCGTTTCAAAGCGCACGCCGCCGAAGAAGGAGTGCGCCGCAGGGCCAAATCCGAGGTATTCCTCACCCAGCCAGTAGCGCAGATTGTGCCTGGAATGATACCCGTCCCTGGCGTAATTGCTGATTTCGTATCTTTTATACCCGTGCGCGGGCAAGAGCGTGGCGACCAGCTCCGCCATTTCAGTTTCCTCGTCCTCCGAGGGCAGGGGAAGTGTGTTCCGTCTTTTGCCAAAGGGCGTACCGTCCTCTACGCGAAGGCCGTAGGCGGAGATATGCTCGGGCGAGAGCGCGCAAAGTGTTTCCAGCGTTTCGCGGAAGCTTTGCGGTGTTTGCAGGGGAATACCGAACATCAGATCAGCGCTGATGTTTGCAAAGCCCGCTTTTCTCGCGGCGGCAAAGGTGCTTTCAAAATCCGCGAAGGAGTGCAAGCGCCCCAGCTGCTTCAATTCCTTCTCGTGGATGCTTTGCAAACCGATGCTCAGGCGGTTCACACCCGCTTGCAGAAGCCCCTCAAAAAGCCCCGCGCAATTTGTCACCGGGTTGCACTCCGTGGTGACCTCCGTATCCGGCAAAAGCGTGAAATGTGCCCTGACGGTATCTAAAATCCGTGCAAAATCGGCAGGTGAGAGCACGGTTGGTGTGCCGCCACCGAGATACACGGTATCCACCGTATACTCCTTTGTCATAGGCGCGACTGCCGCAAGATGCTTGCAAAGCGCCGTTACGTATTCTGCCCGCGTTTGTTCGCTTGCGGGCGCGGAGCAAAAGTCGCAGTAGTTGCACTTCTGCAGGCAAAACGGGATGTGCAGATAAAGTCCAAGCTTTTTCATCGACCTCGCTCCTTTCTTGAAATCTTGTTTTTGTGTAAAAGCTTTTGAAGGGGGGTATGGGGGTGCCCTTTTGCAAAAGGCACCCCCATAATAAAATCGTCTTAATTGTCGTCGTCGAGCTTAAGCACCGCCATAAATGCCTCGGGCGATACCTGGCTCGAGCCGAGCTGGCGCATCTTTTTCTTACCCTGCTTCTGCTTTTCCAGCAGCTTTTTCTTACGGGTAATGTCACCGCCGTAGCACTTGGCAAGCACATCCTTGCGCATCGCCTTGACGGTCTCGCGTGCGATGACCTTCGCGCCGATGGCTGCCTGGATCGGCACCTCAAAGAGCTGGCGCGGAATGTTGTCCTTCAGCTTCTCTGCGATGCGGCGTGCGCGGGCGTATGCCTTTTCCTCATGCACGATGAAGGAGAGCGCGTCTACCTGCTCGCCGTTGAGCAGGAAGTCAAGCTTGACCAGCTTGCTCGCCTGATAGCCCTCGATCTCGTAGTCCAGCGAGGCGTAGCCGCGCGAACGGCTCTTGAGCGCGTCGAAGAAATCGTAAATGATCTCATTCAGGGGCAGACGGTAGTGCAGCTCCACGCGGTTGGTGTCCAGATACTTCATATCAATGAACTCGCCGCGGCGGTCCTGACACAGATCCATCAGGCCTCCCACGTAGTCGGTGGGGGTGATGATGGATGCCTTCACGATCGGCTCGGCAGCCGTGTCGATCTCGGCGGGATCGGGGTAGTTAGAGGGGTTGTCGATGCGCACCATCGTGCCGTCGCGCATCGTGATCTCGTAAATAACGCTGGGGGCGGTGGTGATCAGATCAAGGTTGAATTCACGCTCCAATCTTTCCTCAATGATCTCCATATGCAGAAGCCCGAGGAACCCGCAACGGTAACCGAAGCCCAGCGCGATCGAGGTCTCGGGCTCAAAGGAGAGTGCCGCATCGTTGAGCTGCAGCTTCTCCAACGCGTCGCGCAGATCGCCGTATTTCGACCCGTCTGCGGGGTAAATGCCCGCATAGACCATCGGCTGAACTGCCTTAAAGCCGGGGAGCGGTTCGCTTGCGGGGTTGTTTACAAGCGTCACCGTATCACCCACGCGCGTGTCGCCCACGCTCTTGATCGAGGCGGTGATATAACCTACCTCGCCGGCGGAGATGCTGTCGCACTTCTGCAAGCCGAAGGGGGACATCACGCCCACCTCGACCACGTCAAATTCGCGGCCCGTGTGCATCAATTTGATGCGATCGCCCGCACGAAGCGAGCCGTCCACCACGCGCACGTAAACCACCACGCCGAGGTAGCTATCATAGTAGCTGTCGAAGATCAGCGCCTTCAAGGGCGCGTTCTCGTCACCCTCGGGCGCGGGAATGTCGCGCACCACGGCTTCAAGTACGTCGGGGATATTCAGACCCACCTTCGCGGAAACGGCAGGGCAGCCCTCGGCGGGGATGCCGATGACGTCCTCGACCTCACGGCGGGTACCCTCTATGTCGGCGGAGGGCAGGTCGATCTTGTTGATGACGGGCAGAATTTCCAGCCCCGCATCTACGGCAAGGTAGGCGTTGGCAAGCGTCTGTGCCTCGATGCCCTGCGTGGCGTCCACCACCAAGAGGGCTCCCTCGCACGCGTTGGGCGAACGGGATACCTCGTAGTTAAAGTCCACGTGACCGGGGGTGTCGATCAGGTTGAGGATATAATCCTCGCCGTCCTGTGCCTTGTATTGCAAGCGCACCGCGCGCGCCTTGATGGTAATGCCGCGCTCGCGCTCCAGATCCATGTTGTCCAGCAGCTGCTCCTCCATCTCGCGCTGGGACACGGTCTGCGTGGCCTCCAGCAAGCGGTCGGCAAGCGTAGACTTGCCGTGGTCGATATGGGCGATGATCGAGAAGTTGCGGATATGTTGGCGGTTAGTTCCCATAATTACCTCTTGTAAAAACTTATTCATCTTATATTATAACGAAAAATCAGAAAAATCTCAACTGTTTTTCCGTAAAAAATTGATTTTTTCGCGTGCGCGCGTGTAAAATAGCAAGAAATGACCGAAAATTACCTAAAAATGACTTGTCAAAGCGCTCTTTGTGTCTTATAATGAAAACAGAACTTCCATAGCGCCCTTGCGCGGAAAGGATTTTGTATGAAAAGATGTGTGATCGTCGGCTACGGCGGAATGGGAAGCTGGCACGCGCGCCATATTCTGGAGCGCGGCGCGGTTGAGCTTGCCGGTATTTACGATATCAAAAAGGAGCGCGTGGAAAAGGCGCAGGAGCGCAACATTTACGCCTACCCCTCCTTTGAGGCGGTGCTGGCGGACGAGAGCGTGGATTTCATCACGATCGCCACGCCAAACGAATGGCATAAGCCCCTTGCCATCGCGGCTTTGCGCGCAGGGAAGCACGTCATTTCGGAAAAGCCGGTGACGCTGTCCTCCGAGGATCTTGCCGAGATCTGCGCAGTGGCAAACGAGTGCGGCAAGCTTTTCACGGCGCACCAGAACCGCCGTTGGGATTGCGACTACCGTATGATCCGCGAGGTCTACCACAGCGGCAAGCTTGGCAAGGTGACCTGCGTTGAGTCCCGTTATCACGGCTCACGCGGTATCCCCGGCGACTGGAGAGGCAAGAAGGAGCACGGCGGCGGTATGATCTTCGACTGGGGCATTCATCTGATCGACCAGGCGTTCGGCATTGTGGACGACCGCAAGCTGGAGCGCGTGTACTGTAAGTGCGACCATATCACCAATACCGAGGTGGACGACGGCTTCAAGCTGGATCTGTATTTCGAGGGGGATCTGACCTTCCGCATCGAGGTCTGCACCACCAACTTCATCTCCTTGCCGCGCTTCTATATTGCTGGCGTGAACGGCACGGGCTGCGTGAACGACTGGCAGGACGATTGCCGTCTGGTGCTTTGCCGCAGCTGGGAGGACAAGGACGTCGCCCCCGTGGTGACGGCGGCAGGCTTTACCAAAACGATGGCACCTCGCGATGAAAAGACCACGTATGAGGAGTTCATCAAGCGCCCCGACACGAACGTGCATGAGTTCTATATGAACTTTGCAGACGCCATCGACGGCAAGTGCGCACAGTACGTCACGCACAGCCAGCTCGCGCGCTCGATGCGCGTGATGGAGGCGGCGTTCCGCTCGGACGCCCTCGGCGCGCCCGTCAAGTTTGAGGACATCGAAACCGAGCCGCGCGAATTCTGATCGCGTCGTGCAAACAACAAAACAGCCGCCCTTTTGGGCGGCTGTTTTTATGTGTTGTGGGTGTGGATGCCTTTTTACTTGACATCCTGCACGCGGTGTAGTATAATAGGGATAATTTGAAAAAAGGAGGGGACGTATATGGGGAAAACGGCAAAAAGCGGCATTGCGCTTGCCATTCTGGCGGCGGCGTTGTATGCCATCAATTCACCCTTTTCTAAAATATTGCTTGACTATATGCCTCCCACCCTGATGGCAGGCTTCCTTTATCTCGGTGCAGGAGCGGGCATGCTGATCATCGCCCTTTTGCGCCGCGCGAGAGGGACGGCGCGCACGGAAGCGCCGCTTACGCGCGCGGACTTGCCCTACACCCTTGCGATGATCGCGCTGGACATCGCTGCGCCCATCTTCCTTTTGATGGGACTTGCCGCTACCACGGCGGCGAACGCCTCGCTGCTCAACAATTTCGAGATCGTGGCGACCGCCCTCATTGCCCTTGCCATCTTCCGCGAGCGCATCAGCCCGCGCCTGTGGCTCGGTATCCTGTTCGTTACGCTCTCCTGTGCCTTCCTCACGGTAGAGGATCTCGGGAGCTTGCAATTCTCCTTCGGCTCGCTTTTCGTGTTGCTGGCTTGTGTGTGCTGGGGTATTGAGAACAACTGCACGCGCCGCCTGTCGGATAAGGATCCGCTCTTGATCGTGCTGCTCAAGGGCATCTTTTCGGGGCTTGGCTCGGTCATCATCGGTCTTTGCCTCGGTGAGCGCCTTAGCGTGTGGTGGAGCGTCCTTGCCGTGCTTGGTGTTGGCTTTGTGGCATACGGCCTTAGCATCTTCTTCTATGTCCGCGCGCAAAGGCAACTCGGAGCGGCGCGCACCAGCGCTTACTACGCCGTCGCCCCCTTCATCGGCACGTTGCTTTCGTTGCTCATCTTCCAAGAGCTGCCGCGTTACACCTATTTTGTGGCGCTCGGCTTAATGCTTGTGGGTGCATTCCTGTGTGCCTCGGACGAGCCGCTTTTCAAACGAAAAACAAAAAACACCCCGTAACGGGGTGTTTTTTCTTGCCTTATTCCACCAAAATAAACTTGGTGTTCGGGAAATCGGTCTTGAACTCTGCGGGGAATTCCGCATCGCTGATAACGGTATCAAAAATCCCCAGTCGGCCAAAGCAATAGGGAATGTGCAAGCCGAACTTTTTCTTGTGATAAAGACAAACGCACTTTTGCGTGTTTTTCAGCACCGCGCGCGTACTGCCTGCAAAGACCTCCGGTATAGAAAAACGGCCGTCATGTGTGATCCTGCCGGGGGAAAGAAAGGCGATGTCGAAGCAGAAATGCTCCAATGCCTGTGCAGCCATCGAGCCGCCAAGCATCGTGGTGTCGCAAAGCTGTCCGCCGGGCACGAAGCATCTGACACCCTGCTCACACAGATCAATGGCAAGCTTGAGATTGGTGGTAACGACGGTCAAGTGCTGCTTTTTTAAAAGAACGTCGCGCAGAAAATAGGTGGTGGTCGTGCCGTCCACGAAAACGGTGTTTCCTTCTTGGATCAGATCGCTTGCGGCGTGGCAAAGCCGCATTTTGACCGTGGTGTGCTGATGCTCACGTACGGCAAAGCTCCAGTCCCCGGTATAAGAGGCACCGCCGTAGCTTTTTTGGATCAGCTCTCTTTGCGCAAGATGCGTAAGATCCCGCCTGATGGTGGCGGGGCTGTAATGCAGCTCCTGCACCAGCTCCTCGACGGTGCAGAATTTGCGTGATTTGATGATCTCTAAAACTTGCTCGATCCGCTCCTGCTTTTGCATAGGGCACTCCTTTTTTGTGATTATTGTTGCGCAGTTTGAAAAAACGCGATCATATCTTGATTTTTTCTGATTATTTCGCTATGATGATTATACACCCCTTTCGGGTGGAACGCAAGACCTTTTTTGCTTTTGCGAGGTGATTTTTAAGTGAAGGATCTTACAAAGGGCAATATTTCGAAGAATCTGTGGATGCTGGCTCTTCCTTCTATGTTTTCTGCGCTGCTTGGCTATGCGCTTTCTACCATTGACCAGATGATGCTGGGCAAGATCGTGGGGGATGTGGGGCTTGCTGCTGTGGGAGCGACAAGCAGCTACTTCAATATCCTATGGGGCATTGAAGGTGCGCTGGTGTTTGCGTTTGGCTCGCGTCTGGCATTCCTCGTGGGCCAGGGTGATGGAAGTGCCATTAAGCGTGCGTACAAGATCAACATGCGCATGAATCTCATATTCGGATTGGCACTTTCCGTATTGTCTATCCTGTTTTGGCGCCCTTTGTTTTCCTTTTTGAACGTGCCTGCCGACGTGTTTGAGGAGGCGAAGCGCTACTACATGGTGTACGCCGCCGCATTTGTGCTTTTCATAATCAACGGAAATTTGGGCACAGCACTGATCTCCTTTGGCAACTCGGTTTTTTCGATGCGCGTCGGCATGGTTACAGGCGTGTGCAACGTGGCGCTCAACTATGTGATGATCGTTCCCTGCAAAATGGGGGCAGCGGGAGCGGCGCTTGCCACGGTGATCGTCGGCTTGGGCAGCTGTGTTGCCCATGTCCTGAAGCTGCGTGCCGAGCAGAAGAAGCTGGAGGGAGAGAGCGGTCGCGTATCGCTTGGTGATTATGCGCCGATCTTCAGGATGGTGCTCCCTACGGCACTGCAACAGATGGTGATGTATCTGCTCGCCTTTGCCGTGCAGCCCAGCATCAATCAGCTTGGTAAATCGGCGATCGCTGCACTGGCGGTGGGGAATAGCGTGTTTGGGATCATCACGATCGGCTATCAGCATCTTTCCCAAGGGCTGTCGGTTCTGACGGGACAGGCGATGGGGCACAGGCAGCCCTCGCTTTCGCGCAAGGGGCTTTGGATCACCGTGCGGCAGATCCTCACGCTGACTGTACCGATCGTCCTGCTGCTTGTGGCTTTCCCGCGCGTTGCGGCGTTCTTGTTCTTGGATGACCCGTACGGTGAAACGGCAACGCTTTCGATCTATTACGTTTACATCTGTATTCCGTTTACCATTCTGCTTGCCCTTAGCAGTATGTTCCACAATTTCTTCCGCGGTGTGCTTCGCCCCGGCTTTAACGTCGTGGGTGGTCTTGCGTTGGGGGTTGCGCGCGCGACACTGACGATCGCACTGATCCCTGTGATCGGCGTTTACGGTGCCTTCATCGGTTACAGCGCAGGCTGGACGGCGGATTTCCTTGCGATGTGGATCATTTATCTGAGCCGAAAATGGAAAACGAAGGAGTATAAGGCTGCCGAGCGCGCGGAGCGCGAGGCGGGCGATGCGCCCACCGCGGAAGAAGCAACAACGGTTGCATAAACAAAAAACACCCCGTAACGGGGTGTTTTTTTATTCCTTCGGGATGTCCCAAAGGCGCTCGTCCAGATAGCACTTGATGGTGTCCTCCAGCCAGAAGTCAAACTCGATATCGGGGAAGCGCTGCTCGTACTGCTTCATTTTCAGATATGGCTCGCGCCCGTCCCCCGCATCGTGCCAGATGTCGGCAAAAACGAAATCGAAGTTGCCCTCCATATCCGTTTCAGCAAAGGCGTAGGCATCTTTTTTCACCAGCTTGATCTTTTCCTTGCAGGGGATCTGTGGCAGAATGTGGGTGCGGAACAGGTCCAGCACCTCGCCCGAAATATCCACCACCGTAACGCTTTCCACCTCGGGTTTCATCGCCGCGTGATAGGTGAAGTAGCCAAGTCCCATGCCGAAGGTCAGCACGCGTCCCTTGGCTTTGCCGATAGCGGGCCAGGTGGTCACCATCTCGTTGGGCTGGAGCGTCATCCATTCGCGCCCGTTTTCCAGGACGGCGGGGAAGGGATATTTTTCCGTGAAGAATGCGATCTGCGGCAGCATTCGCCCGTCGGGCAGCACCTTGAAATCACGGCAGACAAAGGGCTCGAAGGGTGCGAGAAACTCTTCCTTAAATGCCCATTTTCCGCGCACGTCTGCGGGGATTTTGATGTTTTTGAAGTAAGCGTCGCTTGTATAGAGTGTGGGGGACTGCTCTTCAATAGAGGGCAGCAGCCAGTGGCGGAAGAACAGGCGATCCTCGCCCGCCGCGTCCAAGTCAAAGTACGCCGCCAAGCAGTTGGCAAACGCCTCCGCGCGGGAAATGCCGCAATCCTTGGCCAGCGGCTCGATCAGCTCCGCGTCCAGTGCGCGCGGCGAAAGGTTCATATAAAGCGAGTATAATTGCGCAAGTCTTGTGTTATAAACTCGCACCG
Source organism: Eubacteriales bacterium (assembly GCA_045643765.1). Lineage (GTDB taxonomy): Bacteria > Bacillota > Clostridia > Oscillospirales > CAG-272 > Firm-07. The sequence goes on along the minus strand of JAZRFS010000131.1, from coordinate 5,108 downwards.
TTTCGGGGGGTATTCCAAAAATCGGTTCCATTTCGGCTCCTTTTATACTTCAAGCGTCAGGTGGTGTGTGCCTGCATTCAATGTGATGGATTTTTCTCCGTGTATCAGCGTTGCCGTGCAGGGCAGCTCAACCACAAGGGTGATCTCGTCCCCCTTTTTCTCATAGGACACGGCAACGCGCCCCGCCTTCACGGTGCGCCAGCCGGATACGCGCGAGAGGTGCGAGGTAAAGAGGGGAGCGATCACCAGATGCTCGCCGTTCAAGGTCTGTACCTGACGGATGCCGAGCAGATAGTCGTAAAGGTGGGATACGGAGGCACCGAACATGGGGTGATTGTGCGAGCGGTCGCGCCAGGAGTTGGGCCAATGCTCAAAGAGCGTGGTCGCACCGCGCGCGCGCATCTCGGCATAGGTGTGCGTTTTCTTGGAGGTGAGGAGCTTGACGGCAAGCTCACCGGCACCCCGTTCAAACAGCAGGCGCAGCAAAAGCTCCGTGCCGAAAATGCCCGTGTCAAACTCGCCTAAGCTTTCGTAATAGGTCAGCAGATTTTTCCACGTGCGCTCGTCCCCAAGCCCCATGTCAAGCGCGTACGCGTTTGCACCCTGCACGCCGCCGAAAAAGTTGCCGTCCCAGGTGTTGAAGTAGGCGCTTTTGATCGCCGCCTTCTTCGCCGCGATGCGCGCTTCAAACAGCGCAATATCCTCGTCCTTGCCAAGCATTTTCGCAATTTCGATGGCACGTGTCATGGATTTGATGTAAAAATAGGTGTTCACGAAGGGCGCGGGCAGCACCACGGAGGTGGGGCAGCACCAGTCGCCAAGACACCACTCGCCCGCCTTGTCCGAGGTGACAAGCTCGCGTTCGGAGTGCGCTTCCAGATAGTCGAAATAGCGCAGCATATTGGGGTAATATCTGAAAAGCACGGAAGCGTCGCCAAAGTGGGCGTAGAACTGCCACGGGATCTCTGCGATGGCACAGCCGAATCCGCCGGGGCCTCCGCCCGAATGGGTATAGGGTGCGGTGTTTTGCACGTGTCCCGAGATGGCATCCTGTGCATCCGCCATATCCTGCATCCACTTACGGTAAAAGCGCTCGGTGTCCAGCATCTTCATCGCCGCGCGGCAGGCAAGCTGACCGTCGCCCGTGTAGCCGCGGCGTTCGATATGGGGGCAGTCCGATGCAATACCTGTGTGCATATTGGCGCGCTGCGTGTTCAAGAATGCCTCGTGCAACCAGTTGAGGTCATCGTTGTCACATTGAAAATCCGAGGTGCGCTCCGCGCGCGTATATGCCGCCTGTACGCAGATCGGCTCTGCGGGGCCTTCTACGGCAAAGTAGCGGAAGCCAAACCAGTCAAAAAGCGGAGCCGCCTTGCGCTCCTTGCCGTCGCACGTGCAGATAAACTCCTGCTTGTGGGTGAATTTGGGGTCAAGCTCACCGTCAGCATTCAGCTCCTCACCCATCAGAACTCGCACCGTTTCGCCACTTTTTCCAAAAAGGCGAAGCATAGGCCAGCCGCTGGTGTTCTTGGTGCAATCGTAGATGCGCGCGGTATCGGTTTGCTTCAGAAGTGTGACGGGGAGCGTTTCCATCACCGCGTCGGCAGGGCAGTCGGAAAACTCGTATTTCGTTTCGGGCGCGCGCACGCAAACGGCGTTTTTCCACACCGTTTCGGCACATTTTTCGTCAAGTGCATTCGGCGCGGTGTAATCGTGGACCTCAAAGCGGTCAAAGCGATAATCCGTCACAAAGCTCTTTGCAATCTTGTCCTGCTCGGAGGAAACGAAATCAAACTCGCCCCCCTCGTCCTCGCCGAACACGCGCCAGATGGCCTTGGGATCGCCGTATTTTTTCTCGCCCTTTTTGATGTACTGCTCGAAGGTGTACCAGCCGCCGCCGAAGTGGATCGTGACGGTGTTTTCCCCCTCCTTTAAAAGCGAGGTTACGTCAAATTCCGGCACGTAGGTGCGGAAATCCGAAAGGCGCTCGCCCGTGGGGAAATTGTCGCGCGGCTCGTATTCGCTGTTCAGCGGCAGAAAAAGGTCGTCGCCCACGCGCACGCCGTTGATAAAGCAGTGGAAAAAGCCAAGTCCCAGCACGCGCAACGTCGCCTTTTTCACCGCGCGCGAGAAAAAACGCCCCTTGAGGACGAAAATATCCGTGTTTTTGCATTCCTCGGCGCCAAGCCACAGGGCACGGCCGAACATCTCTTGTTGCGTCATAAAAATACGCTCCTTTTTTGATCTGCCTCCATTATAGCATAAAAAAGGTAGGGGGACAACGGATTTTTGCAAAAGAGCAATATTTTTCATGTTTTCCCGATCATAGGAAGAGAAAAAATGACCCATATTTGTTAACTTTTTCACACACTTGTCAGAAAACTTTGAATTTGGACACCTTTTTTTGAAAAATAGTCAAAAATGCAAAAAACGCCTTGCGCGCGCACATATACGTGTGTTATAGTGTAAAATGGAGAGAAAGTGGGGTGAGCCGCGATGGCGAAATTATGCACGTCCTATATTCAGCGCCACTGTGGGCAGACCGCCTGTGTTTTTGAACAGCTTCCCTCCACCAACGCGGTGCTCAAGGAGTACGCCAAGCAGGGCGCGCCCGAGTATACCTGCGTGGTAGCCGCCGCGCAAAGTGCGGGACGGGGCAGGGGAGATCACACCTTCTATTCTCCTTTGGGAACAGGCATCTATTTCAGTATATTATTGCGCCCCGCGCGTGGCTTTTCCCCGGCGGACATCACTGCCACCGCGGCGGTAGCCGCCTGCGAGGCGATCGAGTCGGTGTCGGGTGTAAATGCCGAGATCAAATGGCTCAACGATATTTACGTGAACGGAAAAAAGGTTGCGGGCATTCTTGCGGAGTGCTTTTTTGAAGGGGATACCCCCGTGGTGATCCTCGGTGTCGGCGTGAACCTGTTGCCCCCGAAGGGCGGCTTCCCCGCCGAGATCGCATCGCGCGCCGGTGCGGTGCTGGAAAAAAGCAAAAAGCGCTTTTTGCGCGAGGATATGATGATCGCATTCTTCCGGCGCTTTGAGGGGCTTTACCGCGGTGCCGGCAACGTGTATGCCGCCTACCGTCAGCGCCTGTTCGTGCTTGGCAAGCGCGTGTGTTTTGAGGAGAAGATGGCAACCGTGCGCGATCTGCTCCCCGATTTCCGTTTGGAACTTGCTTTTGACAGCGGCGAGGTGCGCCTGCTGGACAGCGGAGAAATTTCGTTGTCCGATGACAAAATAGTGCAATAATTGTGATGTGATTTGCCAATATTGTTATTTACTTTGAAATAAAAAATATGATACAATAAACGAAATGCTGCAAAAAAGGAGTTGAACCGAGAATGAATAAAGCAGTAACGCTTCTGGCACAGGATCCCTCTGTGTGGATGGTCGCGGGACTTGGCATTGCCGTGGTCTTCGTAGGTCTTATCGCCATCGTGGGACTTGTATGGGCCATGAACAAGCTGTGCGATCGCTTTTTGAACAAAAAGCCCGTGACCGCACCCGTAGCACCCGCAACCCCCGCAACGAATGCGCCGATCGAGAACCGCGAGGAGATCGTGGCAGCCGTGTGTGCCGCCGTCGCCGAGGAGGAGGGCGTGGATATTTCCGCGCTGCGCGTTGTGTCCTTCAAAAAACTTTGATCAAAATTAAGAGGTGAATATTATGAAAGCTTACAAGGTTACCGTAAACGGAAACGTCTATGAGATCACGCTTGAGGTGATCGACAAGGCAGACATCAAGACCCCTGCCGCTGCACCTGCAGCTGCTCCCGCTGCTCCCGCAGCCGCACCCGTTGCCGCAGGCGCCAAGAGCATCACGGCTCCTATGCCCGGCACGATCCTGAAGGTCAACGTGGCACAGGGCGCCGCCGTGAAGAAGGGCGACGTGCTGATGGTGCTGGAGGCGATGAAAATGGAAAACGAGATCATGGCACCCGCAGACGGTACCGTGGCATCCGTAAACGTGGCGCAGGGTGCTGCTGTGGAGGCAGGCGCTGTGCTTTGCACGATGGCGTAAGGAGCGTTTTTTATGGTTGACGCAATTCTGAACTTTTTGCAGCAGACGGGCTTCTATCAGTTTTTCGCGATCGATAACGGTTGGAAAAATCTGATCATGACCGCCATCGCCTGCTTGCTGTGCTATCTGGCGATCGTGAAAAAGTTTGAGCCGCTGCTCCTTTTGCCGATCGCGATCGGTATGCTGCTGACGAACCTCCCCGGACTTGGCATCTTCCACGAGGCGTACTTCGCGGGCGGTCACGTCCACTGGGCGGAGCTTGCCGCAGACCCCGGTCTGATTGATATTCTGTATCTGGGTGTCAAGCTTGGCATTTACCCCTGCATTATTTTCATCGGCGTGGGCGCGATGACCGACTTCGGTCCGCTTCTTGCTAACCCCAAAAGCCTGATCCTCGGTGCCGCCGCGCAGATCGGTATTTTCGCTACCGTTCTTGGTGTAATGGGTGTCAGCGGTATCGCGGGTGCGGCAGGTTGGGAAGGTCTGATGTTCACGCTGAAGGAGGCTGCCTCGATCGGTATCATCGGCGGTGCGGACGGCCCCACGGCCATTTATACTACCGCGCTGCTTGCCCCCTCGCTGCTTGGTCCCATCGCCCTGGCGGCGTATTCCTACATGGCGCTTGTCCCTGTCATTCAGCCGCCCATTATGCGCGCGCTGACCACCAAGGAGGAGCGTGCCATCCGCATGGACGCCCTGCGCCCCGTTTCCAAAACGCAGAAGATCCTGTTCCCCATCGTGGTGACGATTTTCGTGTCCTTGATCGTGCCCAGCGCGGGCGTGCTTGTCGGTTGTCTGATGTTCGGTAACCTGCTCAAGGAATGCGGCGTGACCGAGCGTCTTTCCAAGACCGTGCAAAACGAGCTGATGAACATCGTCACGGTGTTCCTTGGTATTTCCGTGGGTGCTACCGCTACGGCGGCAACCTTCCTGAGCGGTCGTACGCTTATCATCATCTTCATGGGCGTGGTCGCATTTGGCGTGGCAACCGCTTGCGGCGTGCTGATCGCCAAGCTGATGAACGTATTTTTGCCCGAGGGCAAGAAGATCAACCCCCTTATCGGCTCTGCCGGTGTATCCGC
>JAZRFS010000130.1:0-4305 GCA_045643765.1 Eubacteriales bacterium | reverse complement strand
ATGCGCTGCTTCTGTCCGCCCGAAAGCGATGCGCCCTTTTCTGCAATGAAGGTGTCGTATCCGTCGGAAAAGCCTTCGATGAAGTCGGCTGCCTGCGCGACGGCGGCGGCACGCTTCACCTCGTCGTCCGAGGCATCGGGGCGTCCCCATCGGATGTTGTTTTTTACCGTGTCGGAGAACAGCTCGCTCTTTTGCAGTACGAAGCCGATCTTGTGGCGCAGATGCGTGAGATCACAGTCCTTGACGTTTACGCCGTCCACCAGCACCTCACCCTCGACAGGGTCGTAAAAGCGGGGCAGCAGACGCACCAGCGAGGATTTGCCGGAGCCGGTCTCGCCCACGATGGCAAGCGTTTCGCCCTTTTTCACCGTGAGATTGATGTTTTTGAGAACGGGCTCGCCCACCGTGCCGGGATAGCGGAAGGTGATGTTCTTCAGCTCTACGGCGAGCGGTGCGGCATCGGTTTTCTCCGTGCCGCTTTTGATCACGGGCTCGCAGTCCATAATTTCTTTGACACGGCGTGCGCTGGCAAGCGCGCGGGAGATCATCTGGAACAGCATCGTGACCATCATTACCGACATCAGCACCTGCGTGGTATAGGTCACGGCAGCCATCACGTTACCCGTGCTCATACCCGCAAGACCGTCTGCAATGCGGTTGCCGCCAAGCCAGATGATGGCGATGATGGCAAAGTTCTGCACCAGAATGATGACAGGCTGGATGATGGCGGAAAGCTTTTGCACACGGTAGTTGACATCACGCAGCTCTGCGTTGGCGGTGCAGAAGCGCTCGCACTCGTGCTTTTCGCGCACGTGGGCTTTGACCACACGCGCCCCGCTGACGTTTTCCTGCACGACGCAGTTCACGGCATCCAGCTTCTTTTGTACCTTGGCGTAAAGGGGGACTGTCTTAGAGAGCACCACCACAAGCGTGATGATCAGAATGGGCAGCGAAATCAGCAGTACCATACCGAACTGTACGTCCAGCGTGAGCAGGAAGATCGTGCCGCCGATAAAGAACATCGGGGAGCGCACGAACATACGAAGCAGGCTTTCCATAAACTCCACGATCATGCTGATATCGTTGGTCATACGGGTAACGAGCGAGCCCGTGGTGAACTGATCGGTCTGCTCCAGCGACAGGGACATCACCTTGGCGTAAGCGTCGCGGCGCAGATCGTGTCCGAAGCCCTGCGCGGCTTTGGCTGCGGTGTAGGCACAGAAGGTGCCGAAAAAGCCGCCGATCAGCACGATGACAAGCATCAGGATGCCGAAGGTGAAGATGATTTGCAGCGAGGAATACGCCACGTCACCGAAAAGCGTGCGCATCACGAAGTGCGCAAGACCGTTTTCGCGGATGTCCTCGCCGATAATGCCGTAATTCACGATAAAGGACATCAGATACGGCAGGCAAAGGTCGGCAAGCACCTCGCCCATCATCAGAAGCGGGGAGAGGATGGCGTAAAATTTATAGGGCTTTAAGTATTTGAATAAGCTTCTCATTTTACACCTCCTTCAAGTTGTCGCGCATGCGTAACAGCAGTGCTTCCAGTGTTTGTTGTTCCTCGGCGGTAAGACCCTTTACCGCCAGATGGTCGTTGGTGGAAAGGCGGCGCAGGTGCTCGCGGTCGAACTCCTTGCCCTTCTCGGTGAGCGCCACGCGAATGGCGCGGTGATCCTTTTCGTCCGCCACGCGGGTGACGTAGCCCTCAGCTTCCATACGGCGCAAGAGCGTGCTGACCGTGGGAGGCTTGAGGCGAGTGAGCGCGACGATGTCCAGCTGCCCCATGCTGCCGTTGACGGCAAGATGCGACATCACGATGCGCGCCGTGCTCTGCGCCATCACGCCACAATTCTCGCGCTGCATACGCGCGCGCAAAAGGCGGGAAATTTCCATCACAAGACGGGGCGACAGGGGGATGTCCCGCAGCTCCTCGCGCGGGGGCGGGGAGGGGAAATGCGAAATTTTCTTCGACATAATGCTTCCTTTCAAAAAATAGTTAGTTTACTAACTAATTATATCGTCAAAGCGGCGCGCTGTCAAGTATTTCCAAGAAAAATGAGAGAATTTTCCCGTCCGCGTGTTGTGGGCATTTATCGCATTTTTGTGGATAAAAGATGCAACGTGTGCCTTTATTGCTATTGATGAAAGCGAAAAAATTGCGCATAGTAATAAAGCAAAGCGATTTTGGGGGGATAAAACAATGAAAAGGATGAAAAAACCGCAAAAAATACTGGCACTGCTGCTGGCGGTGCTGGCGCTTTTTTCGGTGCTGGTATTGCCTGCGGGCGCAAGCGGGGACGCGCGTCCTTCGCTGTGGGTGGGCGGCATCCCGTTCGGGGTGCGTTTTTTTACGGAAGGGATCCTGGTGGTGGGATACTGTGACGTGCAGTGCGGTGGAGGCAGGTACAATCCCGCGCGTGCCGCAGGTCTTGCACCGGGCGATTGCATCTATAAAGTAAATGAAGAAACCCCGCACACGGCGGGGGAGTTAAGCGAGATCCTGCAAAGCAGCAAGGGCGAGATCACAGTGAGCTATCGGCGCGGCGGCGAGGAAAAATGCACGACGCTTTCGCCGCTTGCGTGCGACGAGGATGGGAAGGTGCGCATCGGGCTCTTTGTCCGCGACAGCGGCGCGGGCATCGGCACGGTGACCTTCGTAATGGAAAAGGGGAATACCTTTGCGGGACTTGGGCACGGCATCTGTGACGGCGAAAGCGGTACGTTGATCCCCCTTTCCCGCGGAAGCGTGATGGGCGTGACCATCGGCAGCATCACGCGGGGCGCAGCGGGTGCACCGGGCGAGCTGAAGGGGCATTTTTGCGCGGGGAAGATCGGGTCGCTTCTCGGCAACACGGTCTGCGGTGTGTACGGTGTGCTTGCGGAGCGTCCCGCATTGCCTGCGGGGAAATGTGAGATCGCGTACAGAAGCGAGGTGCGCGAGGGCGCGGCAACGGTGTGGTGCACGCTGGACGATAACGTCTGCCGCCCCTATACGGTGGAGCTATCGCAGATCCACCGCGGTGCCGAGGGGAACAAGTGCTTTACGGTGAGGGTGACGGATAAAGCCTTGCTTGAAAAAACGGGCGGGATTGTGCAGGGCATGTCCGGCTCGCCGATCCTGCAAAACGGGCGGCTTGTGGGCGCGATCACGCACGTGCTGATCGGTGATCCCACCACGGGCTATGGCATCTTTGTGGAAAATATGCTAGCCAATATCCCCCAGGCGCTGGGGTGAGAAAGAAATCGGGCAATATCCCACCGTTGTGCGGGGATATTGCCCGGTTTTGCTTTTCTTTGCAAAAACCGTCATTCAATTCTTGAAAATGTCGCAAAATGATGTGGCACGGGGGAGGAATTTGTGTTATAATGAACTCAAGTAAAATTTCATTTCCGGAAGGAGTGCCAAAATGAAGGTTATTTCCACCAACACCGTTTATGAAAATCCGCTGCCGCAGCTGCGCAGCCGTCAGGCGTTTTTCCCCTGGCTTTGCGAAAAAAAGGACGGCGAGATCGTTGCTTCCTTTGCCATCGGTGAGGCGTTTGAAAGCGTGGACAGCGCCAGCTACACCTGCACGAGCCGCGACGGCGGCAAGACCTGGAGCGCGCCCGCGAGAATGCTTGATTTCCACGGCGACGAGGACAAGCTGACCGACTACGCCAAGGTCATCGCCCTGCCCGACGGACGCCTTGCCGCGTTTGGCTACACCTTCCTGCGCGACAACCCCGAGCTGCCCATCGGCAACCCCGAGAACGGCGGACTTCTGGATGATTTCATCTTCCTGTCCCTCTCCGAGGACGGCGGCAAAACGTGGGGCGAGGTGCAGAAGATCGATTGCAAGTGGGGCCCCCACGCCGAGGCATCCGCACCGCTGCTGGTGCTGAAGGACGGCACGTGGATCACGCCCATCACGGGCTTTGCCGATTGGAACGGCGTGATGCACAGCGAGATGTGCGGTCGTGCCCTTGTGTCGCAGGATGAGGGCAAGACCTGGAACGATGATGCCGTGTGCATGGATTTTGGCGGCAAGGTGACCTGCTTTGAGCAGAGAATGTGCCAGCTGGAGAGTGGCGCCATCCTTTGCATCGGTTGGAACGAAAACGTGGAAACGGGGGAGAGAATGGACAACCATTACACCGTTTCCTATGATAACGGCAAGACCTGGAGCGACGATGCCGTGTGCATGGATTTTGGCGGCAAGGTGACTTGTTTTGAGCAGAGAATGTGCCAGTTGGATAGCGCCGCGATCCTTTGCATCGGTTGGGATGTAAATGTGGAAACGGGGCGGAGAATGCACAACCATT
>JAZRFS010000129.1:0-11465 GCA_045643765.1 Eubacteriales bacterium | reverse complement strand
CGCAAGGCACGCGACGTCGGAAACACGCTCCATCGCGATCAGATTGATATCGGGGTTCGCGGCAGCCGTGCCGCACGCAAAATTGCCCTTGCCGCAGCCGGTCTCAAGGTGCAGGGGACGCACCGTACCAAAAGGGGACTGCGGATCGTTTTTTAATACCGTTGGGTCACTAATCAGCAAATGTGCACAGGCGGCGATACGCTCGGCGCCGTGCTTTTTCTTACGGGCGCGCATCAGACGTTAAAGCGGAAGACGACGATGTCGCCATCCTGCATGACGTATTCCTTGCCCTCGGAGCGGAGAAGTCCCGCTTCCTTGACGGCATTCATCGAGCTAAGACGCTCGAGATCCGCGAAGCTGACGACCTCGGCGCGGATAAAGCCGCGCTCGAAATCGCTGTGGATCTTGCCTGCGGCGCCGGGCGCCTTCGTGCCACGCGTGATCGTCCAGGCGCGGACCTCCTTGGGGCCTGCGGTGAGGAAGCTGATCAGACCAAGCAGAGAATAGCTTGCCTTAATAAGGCGGTCAAGACCGCTTTCTGCGATACCCAGGTCTTCGAGGAATGCTTGCTTTTCCTCAGCGGAAAGCTCGGCGATCTCTGCCTCGATCTGTGCGCAAACGGGCAGCACCTCGGCATGCTCGCTGGCGGCAAATTCCTTCAGCTTCTGATAGTGGGGGTTATCCGTGGGCTCCTCACTTGCCTCGTCCTCGCTGACGTTGGCTGCGTAGATGACGGGCTTCATCGTAAGCAGAGGGGTGTCGTACAGCATCGCGCGCTCATCGTCGGAAAGCTCGACGGTGCGGGCAGTGAAACCGTCGGAGAGTGCCTTGTAAATACGTTCGAAAAGCGCCAGCTCAGCGGCAAGGGTCTTGTCGCCCTTCATCGCCTTCTTCACGCGGTCGATGCGGCGCTCGACCATTTCCATGTCGGAAAAGATCAGTTCCATATTGATGGTTTCCACGTCGCGCATCGGATCAACGGCGCCGTCCACGTGGATGATGTTGTCGTCGTTGAAGCAGCGCACCACGTGAATGATGGCATCCACCTCGCGGATGTGCGACAGGAACTTGTTGCCAAGACCTTCACCGCGGGAGGCACCGCGGACAAGACCTGCGATGTCCACAAATTCGATGACGGCAGGGGTGTACTTTTCGGGGGCGTACATCTCGGCAAGATAGTCCATACGCGTGTCAGGCACTGCCACCACGCCCACGTTGGGCTCGATGGTGCAGAACGGATAGTTTGCCGACTCTGCGCCCGCGTTTGTCAGCGCGTTGAAAAGGGTACTTTTGCCTACGTTAGGCAGACCCACGATACCAAGCTTCATAACTTTTTTACTCCTTATCCCGACGCCGAAGCGTCAAAAGCATATAATCAATTTATTATACAACAAAAAACAGATTTTGGCAAGTAGGATGGCAAAAAATAGCAAACAAAAAGCAAAATGCTGCGCCAAGACCTGAGATTTGTGAAAAAGAGGTGAAAAAACGCGCAAAAAACAAGTTTTTTTGCAAAAGCTCTTTTCAAAATTTAATAAATGTGTTATAATAATAAAAAATTAAAGCCTTGCGCAATAAAAGTTGGTGCTTTTGCGAAAAAGTGCCGCGCGGGCATTTTGCTGATGATGGAGGAATGTGAAAATGGTTGGAACCAAGATCCTTGTTGTGGATGATGATCCCAATATTTGCGACATTTTAAAAACGCATTTCGAAAGCGAAGGGTGCGAGGTCGTGACCGCAGGTGACGGTCTGGAGGGAATGGCTGCGTTCAAAAGCACATCCCCCGATATCGCGCTTCTGGATATTATGATGCCCAAGATGGACGGACAGCAGCTTCTTGTCGAGATCCGCAAGGAGTCGCAGAAGCCCGTGATTATGCTGACCGCCAAGGGCGAGACCTTTGACAAGGTTCTCGGTCTTGAGATGGGTGCGGACGATTACGTGGTCAAGCCCTTTGATCTTAAGGAGCTTTCTGCGCGCATCAAGGCCGTGCTGCGCCGTTATCAGTCCCACCTGCACAAGGAAGAGGACGACGACGTGATCAAGTACGAAAACTTTGAGATCAGCCAGAACCGCTTCGAGCTTAAGCTGCGCGGTAAGAAGGTGGACGTTCCCCCGAAGGAGCTCCAGCTGCTGTATTGCCTTGCCTCCAACCCCAACCGTGTGTTCAGTCGCGAGCTGCTTTTGGAGCACGTGTGGGATTTTGCGTTCCTTGGTGACTCCCGTACCGTAGACGTACATATCAAGCGTTTGCGTGAAAAGCTGGAGGGCGTGTCCGACAAATGGGCGCTCAAGACTGTTTGGGGCATCGGCTATAAGTTCGAGCTTTATAACTGATTTTTTGTAGCCGTCGGCTACTCATTGCCGCCGCACTTATTCTGCGGCGGCTTTGCTAATTTTCAAAGAAGGAGCGGCTATGTTCAAAAGCGTATTTGCTAAGTACATTATCACCTTTATGGCGATCATTTTTGTCTGCTTTGCGCTGCTTGTTTCGATCATCGCGGGCGTAGTGAACAATTACGCCGTTACCAGCAAGCAGCAGGTGCTTTCGCAGGTGGCACGCGGCGTGGCGGATTTCCTCAGCCTGCGGACCGATGCCGTATCGGAGAACGCCTTCGGGCAGATCATTTCCTCCTCGCGCGAGGACGTGGATCACGTGCTTTCCTCCTTTTCCGAAATGGATGAGGATATCAGTATCCTTTTGGTGAATGAGGATGGCGAGGTGCTGCGTATGATCTCGGCGGATGGCGAAATTTCGGCAAGCAAGGCAAGGGTGCCGCAGCATATAATGAATGAGGTAAACAACCTCGGCGAGCTTTCCGAGTTTGAAGCACTGGAGGGCGTGTTTGACGAACCGCATCTGTATTACACCGTGCCCGTGTTTACCAAGGGCGGTCATGTGTGCGGTACGGTGTTTGCTTGCTCGGACTCCGCCAAGCAGGACGTACTGATGGACGTGATGGTCAAGACCATTCTGATCAGCAGCCTTTGGGTGATGCTGGCGGCGCTCGTTATTGTGTATATTATCACGCAACGCGTTATTGCGCCCCTGAAGGATATGAGCCATATGGCAAGTGAATTTGCCGCGGGTAACTACGACGTTCGTGTGCCCGTACGTGGCAAGGATGAGGTGGCGGCGCTTGCCGTGGCATTCAACGATATGGCGGACTCCATCGCGCGGCTTGAGGTGATGCGTAATACCTTCGTAGCAAACGTGTCGCACGATCTGCGCACCCCGATGACCACCATCTCGGGCTTCATCGACAACATTTTGTCGGGCGCCATTCCGCCTGAGAAGCACAAGCATTATCTGGAGGTCATCCGTACCGAGGTGGGGCGTCTTGCCCGCCTTGTAGCATCGCTTCTGGATATTTCCCGTATCCAGGCAGGGGATCGCAAATTTGATTTCGTTGCCTTTGATATCTGCGAAATGGCACGCAGAATTCTGTTTACCTTTGAGGCGAAGATCAACCAGAAGCGCCTGGAGGTGGAATTTGAATGTGACGAGGAAAAGTTGACGGCGCTTGCCGATCACGACGCGATCTATCAGATCCTTTATAATCTGTGCGATAATGCTGTGAAATTCTCCCGCGAGGAGGGCACGCTGCGCATTGCCATTACCAACACCAGGGATAAGCGCATTCAGGTGTCGGTATATAATGAGGGAGAGGGCATTGCCGCCGATGACGTTCCGTTCGTATTCGAGCGCTTTTATAAGGGGGACAAGAGCCGCGGTCTGGATAAGAGCGGCGTAGGTCTGGGACTTTTCATTTCCAAGACGATCATGGACGCCCATCACGAAAAGATCTGGGTGCAAAGCGAGCAGGGCAAGTATTGCGAGTTCTGCTTCACCTTGCCGCCCGCCTGACCCCTTTTTTCAAGAGGAGAATTTATGGAAGAAAATCAAAACGAACTGTTCGGCGGGGAGCCCGTATCGCCCGCTCGCGAGGATGAGATGAGCGCAGAGCCGCCCTTGGCGGACGAGGGCTCGGTGCAGGAAGAACCGCTTTTTGAAAGCAGCGACGGGGTGCCGACACAGGATTTCCCCCAGGCTGCTCCCGCTTGGGATTTCGGAGAGAGGGCAGCTTCCCGTTCCAAAAAGAAGAAAATCGAGAGGGTTGCCTTCTTTACCATTTTTGGCAGCGTGCTTGCCATTTGCCTTGCATTGCTTGTTTTGCTTTTGTTTGTGGGAGAGAACGGTATTCGCCTTTTCCGTACGCTTCATACCGAGCGCGTTGTGTACGTGCGCGAGGATGACGGCTCAAGCGGCATCCTGACACCGCAGGAGGCGGCGGACGTTGTGCGAAAATCTACCGTGACGGTTTCTGTTAAAACGCAGAACGGCGTACCGGGGATCGGCTCTGGCTTTGTTTATGACGAAAACGGTCATATTTGTACGAATTATCACGTGATAGAGGATGCGACCGTCGTGCAGGTCATCCTGCCGGACGGCAGCGCCGTGGACGCCGAGGTGGTCGGCTATGATATTCCCGCCGATCTTGCCGTGCTACGCGTGCAGGCAAGCGGACTTGTCCCTGCCTCGATCGGCTCCTCTGCTTCGTTGCTTGTCGGTGACGAGGTGGTGGCTGTGGGGACGCCTGCCAGCATTATGTTTGCGGGCACGGCTACCTTCGGGCGTGTTTCTTGCACCGCCCGCTTGCTTGCCCTGGATGACAACGGGGATGGCACCTATGAGAAAAAGATCACTGTGATCCAGACGGATACCAGCGTCAATCCCGGTAACTCGGGCGGTCCGATGGCAGATATGTACGGACGTGTAGTTGGCATCGTTGTCAGAAAGATCATAAACTACAACGGCAGCATTTACGAAGGTGTCGGCTTCGCCATTCCGATCGACGGTGCGAAGATCATTCTGGACGAGATCATCAAAAACGGCAGCTTTACGGGGGTAAATCCCATCGTTGAGGGACGCTCGTTGCTTGGTGTGACGGGGCACGGTGGCATGGCAGGTATGTGGTACTTTGTGGATCCCGTTACAAATCAGGTGGTTTCTTCCGAAACCGAGATGGTCGGCTACCACTATATGCCCGTGGATGGCGTTTACGCCATTGAGGTGCAGGGCGCCAATGCAAAGAACAAGATCTTTGTGGGAGATGTGATCCTTGCGGTGAACGGTCTTATCGTGCGCGACACGAAGGAGCTGATCACGGCACTGAACTGCTATCCGTGCGGAGAGATCGTTTCGATCAGCGTGTGGCGCGACGGTGCCGAGCAAACGGTACAGATCGTTCTTGATGAAGGTTAAAGGCATTATATATTTAGAAAGGTAATCAGCTATGTTTTGGATTTTCAAAGACCTCGCGCATATGACCGAGGACAATATGATCTGGGTAACGCTGTTGCGGCTTGGCGTAGCGTTGTTCTGTGGCGGCGTGATCGGCTTGGAGCGCGGCAGAAAGCGCCGCCCTGCGGGCTTCCGTACGCATATGCTGGTGTGTATCGGCGCGGCGCTTGCAATGCTGATCAGCCAGTATCTTGCGATGATGGTAACCACGCACTGGCACGAGCTGGTCAGCTTTGACGGACAGATCAATACGGATGCCTCCCGTCTTGGTGCACAGGTCATCAACGGCATCGGCTTCCTTGGTGCAGGTACGATCATTGTCACCGGGCGCCAGGAGGTAAAGGGACTGACCACCGCGGCGGGGCTTTGGGCGTCGGCGTGTATGGGTCTTGCCATCGGTGCAGGCTTTGTGGAGGGTGCCTTCTGCGGTTGTCTTCTCATCAGCTTGACCATTATCGTATTCAGTCGCCTGGAGCGCCTCATCGTTTCCCGCGCAAGAAACATCAACCTCTTTCTTGAGTTTGAGAACGTTGACGAGCTGGGCAAGATCATTGCCGTAATCAAGGCACAGGATATCCGCATTTTTGACGTAGAGGTGCGTAAGGCAGACGAAAAGCAGTTGACGCAAAGCGCGGTGTTTTCCGTCAGACTTCCCAAGCGTATGCCGCATACGAAAATTATGACCGTGCTCGCAGGTGTGGAGGGCATCCGCACCATCGAGGAACTGTAAGGAGGTGTCACCATGCAAGCATTTTTGAATATGATCCGTTTCACGGAAACTTTTAATATGTGGGGCGCCGTTCTGCGCATGCTGCTGGCTGTGATCTGCGGAGGTCTCATTGGTATCGAGCGCGAGCACAAGCGTCGTCCTGCGGGCTTCCGCACGCATATCCTGATCTGTCTTGGTGCTTCGCTCACCACGCTGACCAGCCAGTACATCTATCTTCAGCTGAATATGTTTACCGACCTTACCCGTCTTGGTGCTCAGGTAATTGCGGGCATCGGCTTTATCGGTGCGGGCACGATTATCGTGACCAAGCGCCGTCAGGTCAAGGGTCTGACCACTGCGGCAGGTCTTTGGGCATCTGCTATCGTCGGTCTTGCCGTGGGTGCGGGTTACTTTGAGGCTGCCCTTATCGCCACTGCGATGATCCTGCTTGTTGAGCTGGTGCTTTCCCGCTTTGAGTGGTTCCTGATGTCCACGGCACGTGATATTCACCTTTATGTAGAGTACAAGGAAAACGAGGCTCTGGAAAAGATCGACGAGTATCTGCGTAATCGCGGCATTGCCGTTTCCGATCTCCATATTACCAAATCGGCAAGCAGCACGAAGATGCCCTGTGCGATCTACTCCTTGCAGCTGCCCCGTAAAATGACGCACGATCGCGTGATGACCGCACTCACCGAAATCACGGGCGTGGTGTCCGTAGAGGAGCTGTGATGTTCATCACAAAAAAAGGACGAACCTGAGTTCGTCCTTTTTTTTGTTATTTTCCGAATTCCTCGTAAGGATCGATCGCATTCGCGGCTGCTGCAAGCAGACGGAAGGTGAAACGGAAATCCTTTTCGTTGAAGCGGTATCTTTCGGGGAGCTTGGGGCCACAGGAGTAGGAGCCGATGCCGTTGTGCTTGTAATCGACGTTGAGCACGGTCTCCTTGCGGGGAACAAGCAGGTGGTTGTGACGGATCTCTGTGAGCTGCTTTGCATCAAAGTGTGCGCAGTTGAAGGAGAGGGGCTTTGCGCAGGAGAGCGCGTAAAGCGTGTTGCCTTGCTTGTTCTGAAGGGCTACCCAGCGCGTTTCATCGTGCGCAAGATTTTCCTGCGGACGGATGTGTGGATGAAAATGTGCCGTAACGGTGGTGGAAAACTCACCAAGCCAGGTCGCACCGCGCATATCGCAGTAGGAGCCGTGCGGACCGCGCCCGAAGTAGGAAAGCTGCTCAAAGCCCGCGGGAAGGATCAGCTCCGCGCCGAAGCGGGGAAGTCCGACCTCCTTGTCCTTGAAGCGCGAGAGGTTGCGCACCTTTACCTGATAATCCAGCGTCACACCGCCCGTGGCATGCACGGTGTAGTCCGCTTCCACGCGTGCCACAGGGATGTGGGCGGGCGGGGAAACGATCAGTGTCGCGTGGATGCGCACGGTGTTTTGTGTGACCTCGGCTACACGACAATCGTGACAGAACATTTTCGCCTTGTCGACGCCTTTTTCAAACCAATATTTTTTGATGTTGCGATCGTTGTCGGTGGGCGAGCGCCATACGGTAAGGGTGAGCGGCTCGCTCAAAAATTCCGTGCCGTTTTTCATCAGCGAGCAAAGCGTGCCCGCGCGGCGGTCAAAGACGTAGGTCGCGTTCTCTGCGGCCACGGTGATTGCTTTTTCATCCTCCGCCAAGGATACGCGTCCCGTGTCCTGTACACCCTCGGCAATTGCCTTGTGTGCCAGCTCAAACTGTGCAAAGCCGATCTCGTGTCCTGCTTCTGCCCAAGGCGTGGCGGTGTTCTGCCAGATATTGACGATCAGGGTGTAGGTCGCGTCCGCGGGCGTTGCAAAGTCGGGCAGCGTGAACGTGCGGCTCTTTCCGGGGGCTACGTTGGGCGCAGAAATACACCCGTCCTGTACCGTTTTGCCGTTTTTCTCCAATCTCCAGTAGAAATCAAGATCCTGAAGTGTAGTAAAGCAACGCAGATTTTTGATCTTCAATTTACCACTTTCATAGGACACGTGTATGGGCTTTACGATGTTTTTCAGCTCCAGAAGACCCTGATGCACGCGGCGCTCGGGGAAGACCAGACCGTCACAGCAGAAGTTGCCGTCGTGCGGATGCTCGCCGTGGTCGCCGCCGTAGAGATATTGCGGCTTTTGGGGATCCTTGCTCACGTTCACGGCGTGGTCGCAGAACTCCCACACACAACCGCCGAAGAACCAATCGTACTTGTAGATCAGATCCCAGTATTGCTGCAGGTCGCCGGGGCCGTTGCCCATCGCGTGGCTGTACTCGCAAAGGAAGAAGGGAGCGGTCAGGTGCTTCTTGGCGTAATATTTGACGATCTCCTCGGTTGAGGGGTACATACGGCTGTCCACGTCGGTGACGTCGCTGTTGGGTGTTTTCTTCACGCCGGGGATGTTCTTGAAGTCATAGCCCAAAAGCAGGCGGCGGGTGATATCCTCACAATGCACCAGGTTGCGAGGGTCACGTGCGTGCAGGTACTTTGCGGCAACCGCTTGATTCTGCCCGACGCCCGACTCGTTGCCAAGCGACCACATGACCACACACGGGTGATTTTTGTCGCGCTCGTACAATCTCTCCACGCGGTCAAGCAGAGCCTCTTGCCATTCGGGGTTGTCACTGAAATAGTCCCAGTCGCCGACAATATTTGCACCGTGTGCCTCGTAATCCGCCTCGTCAATGAGGTAAATGCCGTACTTGTCGCAAAGACCGGGGAAGCGCGGATCGTTCGGATAATGACTGGTGCGAATGGTGTTGACGTTGTGGCGCTTGAGGATCATCAGATCCTCGATCATGTGTGCAAGCGGCACGGCCGCGCCAAGCTCGGGGTGGCTGTCGTGACGGTTGACGCCGCGCGCCTTGACCTTTTTGCCGTTGATCAGCAGAACGCGGTTTTTGATGGAAATATCACGGAAGCCGATGAACAGACAGATATGCTCCGTGCCACTGTGCAGATGCAGGCGGTAGAGCTGCGGCAGCTCGTCGCTCCAAAGCAGCGGTGCGTCCACGGCAAGTGTGAATTTGCCCTCGCCGTCCACGGCGGTATTGCCGCTGTCAACGACGTCGCCATTCGGCGCTTCCAGGCGGTATTTCACCCCCGTCTTGCCGTTTGTGAAGAGGGAAACGGTAGCGCTGGCGGTGGAAAAATCCTCGCTCAGATAGGTGCGCACGTCGACGTCGCGCAGATGCACCGCGTCACGCGCAAGCAGGAAGACCTCGCGGAAGATGCCGGAGTAGCGGAACTTATCCTGGTCCTCCAGGTAGGTGCCGTCACACCATTTCAGCACGACAACGGCGATCTTGTTTTTGCCCGCCGTGACGTATTCGCTCACGTCAAATTCGCTTGTGCTGTGGCTGACCTGGCTGTAACCCACAAAGCGGTTATTGATAAACAAATAGAAACAGGAATCCACACCCTCAAAATTGAGATAAAAACGCTTGTTTTCCGTACCGTTTTGGGGGATATCAAACTCGCGCAGATAAAGCCCGCAGGGGTTGTCGCGCGGCACAAAAGGCGGATCGAAGGGAATGGGATAATTTACGTTGGTGTACTGCGGCACGTCATAGCCGCGTCCCTGCATCGTTTGCCAGCTGCGCGGCACGGGGATCTTTCCCAGGGTCCTCCACGGGAAGCTTTCTTCGCGGAAATCCTCCAGACCCTCAAGCGAGGGGTAATATTTGAAGTCCCATTCGCCGCAAAGCGAGGTGAAAAACGCGCTTTGCTCGCGGTCATCGCCGAGCGCTGCGGTGTCGTTTTCATAAGGAATAAAATACGCGCGCGGCTTCTCGCACCCTACGTGCAGCTTGTGCGGATTTTCGTGACAGTTGAAGGTAAAGTTCATAGCAACACTTCCTTTCCTTTTGATCAAGTCAGTTATATCATAAAACGGCGAAAAAATCAAGGTGAAAAAGCGACTTTTTATCCGTTTTTTAGGTTTTCTCGTCCATTTCCTTAAAAAACAGGTGCGCCTTGTTGCAGGCGCAAAAAAGAAGCGGCTTTTTCCACTTTCCTCTTTACTTTTTTTATAAAATATGATAAAATAATATAGTCGTGCAAAGGAGGTGTGCCGTGTGCGATTGGATAAGTTTTTAAGTGTGACGGCTACCGCCACGCGCAGCGAAGCGGGCAAGGCCGCAAGGGCGGGACAGATCACCGTGAACGGCGTGCCCGTGAAAAAGGCAGACGTGCAGATCAATCCTGACAAGGACCTTGTTACCTATTGCGGAACACCCGTTTCTTACAAGCAATACCACTACGTGCTTCTCAACAAGCCCGACGGCTACGTCAGCGCGACCGAGGACGGACGCGATCCCACGGTGCTGGATCTGTTGCCGCCGCAATACACGGCGTTCGGGCTTTTTCCGTGCGGACGGCTTGATAAGCACACCCTGGGACTTATGCTGCTCACCGATAACGGTGACGTGGCGCATCGCTTGCTCTCGCCGCGCCGACACGTGGCAAAGCGCTATGCGTTCCGCTGCAAATTTCCCCTGACCAAAGAGGAATGCGAGCGCTTTCGCGACGGACTTGTGCTGGAGGACGGCTATGAAACAAAGCCTGCCGACATCGAACTGAATGAGGATATGAAATCCGGCATCATTACGCTGGTCGAGGGCAAGTATCACCAGATCAAGCGTATGCTGGAGGCGTTGCACAATCAAATCACCTATCTGGAGCGCATTTCCTTCGGTCCTCTGACACTTCCCGCGGATCTTGCACGGGGTGAGTGGCGAGAGCTGACCGCAGAAGAGGAAAATGCAATATTGGACGCTGCCAAATAAGACTTTTACCGAAAGGATTTGAATATGGAAATGATGCAAAAGCTGGCCGCCGAGCTCTCGCTCACGGTCGACCAAGTGGAAAAGACCGTCGCCCTTCTGGATGAGGGTAACACCATCCCCTTTATCTCCCGTTACCGTAAGGAGGTCACGGGCGGGCTTGACGATACCGTTCTTCGTAAATTGGAAGAGCGTCTGCGCTACTTGCGCAACATCGAGGCGCGCAAGGAGGAGGTCATCAAGCTGATTGCCGAGCAGGAGAAGCTGACCCCCGAGATCGAGGCAGCCATCCGTGCCGCCGTCACGATCACTGAGGTGGATGATATCTACCGTCCCTTCCGCCCGCACCGCAAAACGCGTGCTTCTGTAGCGCGTGAGCGCGGTCTTGCTCCGCTTGCCGAGGCGTTGATGGAGCAAAAGAAGGTTTACGATCCCGCCATTGCCGACCTTGCTGCCACCTTTGTGGACGAGGAAAAGGGTGTGACGGATGTCGAGATGGCGCTCGCCGGTGCGATGGATATTATCGCGGAGGATATTTCCGATAATGCCGAGTACCGCAAGGCGATCCGCTCGCTTACGGTACGTCACGGCTTCCTTTCCTCTAAGCAAGCAAAGGAGGAGGACTCGGTCTACGCCCAGTATTACGATTACA
>JAZRFS010000128.1:0-1599 GCA_045643765.1 Eubacteriales bacterium | reverse complement strand
GATGGTTCCCTGACCCGCGATCACATCCTCGTCGTTGAAGGGATGGATAAAGGTATAGCCCTTTTCGTCACGCAGCTCAAGCGCGCGGCGGTAGGCATCGTCGTAAACGCCCTCCACAAGGCAGACCTCAGCGCCGTAGCTCTTGGTTGCCTCGACCTTGGAGATGGGAGCGCCGTCGGGCAGACAGATCACGGACTTGTTGCCGTTTTTCTGTGCGGCAAGCGCCACACCCTGTGCGTGGTTGCCTGCAGAGCAAGCGATCACGCCGCGAGATTTTTCCTCGGCGGTCAGTTTGGACATCTTATAGTAGGCACCGCGCACCTTGAAGGAGCCCGTCACCTGCAGATTTTCGGTTTTCAAGTAAAGATCGGCACCGGGCACAAGCTTGGGTGCATAGATCACGTCTGTCTTGCGCACGACCTCCTTGAGGACGTAACCGGCGCGGTAGACGTTATCAAGCGTCATCATGTTATATCACTCTCTTTCGCTTTTAAGCATTGAAGTTAAAGCAAGCTTTCCACAAATTGCTCGGCACAGCGCGCCGAGCGCGTGCCGCGACCAAGCGCAAACGCCTCTGCCTTGGTTTCCAGCTCCTTTTGGGGCATATCTACGCCGTGCTTGGCAGCAAGCTCGCGCACGATCTGCAAATAGAGCTGTTGGTTGGGACGGGCGAACAGAATGGTAAGACCGAAGCGCTCGGAAAGCGAAAGCGCCTCCTGCATCCCGTCGTTGCGATGCACCTCGCTCCCCTCGCGCTCCGAGAAGGTCTCACGCACGATGTGGCGGCGGTTGCTGGTCGCATAGATCACCGCGTTTGCCGCCTTGGCAGACGCAGAGCCCTCCAGTGCCGCCTTGAGCATGCTGAAGCAATCGTCACTGCGGTGGAAGGAAAGGTCATCGATAAAGATGATAAATTTTAAAGGGTTGGAGCCGATCTGCCCCATCACGTAAGGAAGAAGCGAGAGCTGATCCTTGCGCAGCTCAATCAGGCGCAGACCCTCCTTGAAGAAGTGGTTTGCCACCGCCTTGACCGTGGAGGATTTGCCCGTACCCGCGTCACCGTAAAGCAGCACGTTGGCGGCAGAGCGTCCCTGCAAGAACGCCTCGGTGTTGGCAAGCACCTTGCCTCTTTCCTGCTCGTAGCCGATGAAGCTGTCAAGCGAGATGTCATCGGGGGTGCGGATGGGCTCCAGCACGGGATGCTCGCCGTCGCCCAGACGGAACATACCGTAGGCGGCGAAGATGCCGTAGCCGTACTTGTCGATCTCCTTGACACGTGCCGCATACTCGGCGGCAAGGTCAATCTTGCGGGAGGAAAAGCCCGCGATCTCGATCTCGGCGTTCATATCGGCGGCAAAATCTGCCGCGGTAAGTGCGGCAAAGTCGCCAAGCACCGCAAGCTCACGCTGAGCAGAGGCTACCACGCTTTCGTGGCAGGTGTGCCCCTTGGTCAGCGAGGTCACGTACACATTTTCGTTTTCAAATACCGCGCGGCGCACGCAATCGGTAAGATCTCCGCCACCGAGATAGATCTCCTCAACAAAAGCCGCGTAGCGCTTCATTTTCCGCACGTCTGTCCCATTTTCTGCCGCAAAATCC
>JAZRFS010000127.1:0-18978 GCA_045643765.1 Eubacteriales bacterium | reverse complement strand
TAGAGGATCTGCAGATCCGCGCGGGTCTGAATAAGAAGGTCATTGAAACCCTGCGCAACGCGGGCGTTCTTGACGGTGTAAACGAAACGGAACAATTGAGCTTCTTTTAATGAAAAAATCCCAAGGAAAGCCCTTGGGATTTTTTCACTTTCAGGCGCAAAACGACATATTCTTACAGTGAAAGTGTATTGATTTTAAAGCTGTAAGGGGAAATCTATGAAAAAATTAACTTATGCCATTCTTGGCGGAGATGCCCGCCAATATTCGCTGGCTGAAAAGCTTGTGCGAGAGGGCGGAGAGGTCTGCTGTTACGGTTTGCCGCGAGAGAAGCTGTGTGACAAGGTGAGCGCCCTTGTCAATTGGAAAGAGGCGATTGCCGATGCGGACGCGGTGATACTGGCGCTGCCTGCCTCGCCGGACGGTGTGCGGGTGCATATGCCGCTTGCGCAAGGAGAGCCGATCCCGCTTTTGAAGGACGTTTTTGCCGAGATCCCGCGAGGCACCTTTCTCACGGGCGGGCGCTTCAGCCCTTGTGTCAAGGCGCTTGCGGAAGAATACGGTCACGAGCTTTTTGATTATTCGCAAAGCGAGGAATTCAAAGAGCGCAACGCATTACCCACAGCCGAGGGCGCGGTACAGATACTGATGGAGCGGATTTCTCGTACCGTTTCGGGGCTTCCGGTGGCAATTACAGGCTATGGGAGGGTTGCTAAGGCGCTTGCAAAGCTGTTGTATGCTATGGGGGCGAAGGTGACGATAGGCGCCCGAAAACCGATGGTGTTGGCTGAGGCTGCGTGCGAAGGATACAGTATTCTGCGTCTGAACGGTGATAAATCTGTAATGGCACTGTCAGAGGGGCAGGCTGCGATCTTTAATACGGTGCCGCATTGGCTTTTTAACAAAGAGGTGCTGCGCGCGATCCCAAAGGAAACGTTGCTTATTGATCTTGCCTCGGCACCCGGCGGAGTGGACGTAGATGCGGCAAGCGGTCTGGGGCTTTCTGTGATCTGGGCGCTGTCCTTGCCCGGAAAATATGCCCCTGCTACGGCAGGGGAGATCATTGCGGACACGGTTATATCGCAAATGAGAAAGGAGGGCATATTATGATCGGATTTGCCCTTTGTGGATCCTTTTGTACGGTGGCACAGGCGCTTTCTGAGATGGAGAAGCTGTGTGAGCGTTATCCTGTGCAGGGGATCGTCAGCGAAAACGTATATGGAACGGATACCCGCTTTGGCAGGGCGCGCGACATTTGTGCGCAGATTGAGAACTTGACGGAGCGCGAGGTGATCCACACCATCGTGGGTGCAGAGCCGCTGGGACCTACGCAGCCGCTTGAGGCACTTGTGATCTGTCCCTGTACGGGAAACACGCTTGCCAAAATGGCGGCGGGAATTACGGACAGCGCTGTCACAATGGCGGCGAAGGCGCATTTGCGCAGCAATCGCCCCTTAGTGGTCGCCCTGGCGTCCAATGATGCGCTGTCTGCCAACCTTAAGAATATCGGTGCGATGCTGACCCGCAAGAACGTGTATTTTGTACCGATGCGGCAGGATGATCCCGAGAAAAAGCCGCATTCCCTGGTTGCGGATTTCAGCAAGCTCTCACAGACGCTCACGGCAGCGTTGGAGGGCAAACAATTCCAACGTCTGTTCCAAGTATAAAAAAGGCGCGCTTGCGCGCCTTTTTTATACTAAAAGCATTGTCAAAAAAGAGGAAATATGATATAATATATATATCTGTAAAGAAAAGGAGTGTTGGTATGAGAGGCGTTTTTACAAAATATATCGCATTTACAATGGTGCTTGTACTGGCGCTTTCCGCTCTCGTTCTTTTGCCCGTCGGTGCGGAAGACGAAGAAAGATATTTCATATTTGACCGCGTTGAGGATGCAAGTGGCGGGGAATATCTGCCAGTTTCCTCGCAGCTGACCTTACCTCTCGCCCCCTCCGCTGTTTTCACTGCATCTGATCTTGCAATCTGTTCCGCACAAAGCAATGCCTTCTACGTATCCTTGCAAAACAATTCAAATGCCACCGCGATCCGTGTCAGCTATACCTATAACGTGCAGGGAGGTACTGCCACCGAGACTGCTGAAAAAGAGATCGTTCCCCACACAAGCGGGCAAAAGGTTATCTTGCCCGCCCCCCACGTGGGTGAGACGGTGGAGAAAATCTCCATTTCCTTCCTTTCGGATACGACACTCACCGGCTCGGTTGTGTTATATGCCTTCTTTGATATTTCCACGTATATCGGCGGTGCACAGGACGAGCTTGCGCTATCCCGCTGCCATTACAGCGAGGAGGCAAACGAGCTGCAAATACAGGGATCTCTCAGCTATGCCGCGACCGTGCGCTACGAAGGAGAAACGCTGGCGCTATTTGCGTTAAGCGAGGGAGAGGATATTCATCTTTCGGGTAAAACGCCACTGGCAAGAACAGACGTTTCCTTCCATTTTTCCTTTGCCATTCCGATTTCCCGCAACGACGAGCTTTTCAAGCGCTATGTAGTGGCGGCGATCACCTCTGTGGGAGAGCGCGTGCCGCTGTGCACACCCACGTATCCTTCCTTGCCTCTTACCGATCCTGTCGCAGAACAGGGCTTTAAGGGGTACCATAGCGAGGATTTTTCCCGTGTGATGGATAACGTACCGGATGTGGGCATCGTTGACGTGTATCTGGACCGACTGTTTGCCACGCAAAGCAACGGTATTCTGTATGCAGGCGAATACGATTATTATTATTTTGATCAAGACTATATTGCCCAGGTCGAACGCCGCATCCAAAATCTGGAAGGCGTGGGGGCAAGCATTTATTTACGCTTGCTGGTCGGAAACAGCCGCGATAATCTATCCTTTGCGGATGAGGCGCCTGCGGGTGTGAGCAACCGCCTGGCAGTGCTTCGCAACGAAGCCGCACAGCGGGATTTGTATGCGATCATTGATTTCCTGACGGGAAGAATTCGGGAAAAGAACAACATAAGCGGCTTGATCTTTGGTCGCAGTGCCGAGCTTATCTCGCAATACAGCTATTGCGATACCGCCTCGCTGGCGCAATATACCGCTTTCTACGCCGCTACGTTCAATCTTGTGGCGGGTGTGGCAAGACGTAATATCCCTGCGTTGCGCGTGCTGTTGCCGATATCTGATCGTGTATGGTCGGGAAGTGCTGATGCGCTGCAGGAAAGTAAAGACTTTTTCGGGGAGCTGTTTTTGTCGTCGCTGCTTGCGGCGCTGGAAACGCAGATCCTGGAGCCGCAAAGCTTTGGCTTGATGCTGGAAAGCAGTGTATTGTCTGACCTTATCACAGGGATCGATGCTTCGCATATCGGCATTGACCGCCTGCCTGCTTTTCTGAACGTGTTAGAGCAAACGGCAGCACAGCATTCTTATCTGGATCGCTCGGTTTTCTTTTCCTGGCAACCCGGTGGCGTGAGTGATGCGGCAAAGCTGCATGCGGATTATCTTCTGAAATATACAATGCTTTCTCAAAACGATCAGGTGCTTGCCTTTTTCCTTGATTTTTCCCTTGCAGAGGCACGTGGTGAGTACGAGGCGTCCCAAAGCATTGACTATCTTGCCAGATATATCAACACCAACCGCCTGACAGAGGCGTCACAGCTGGCACTTGCCGAGCTTGGCGTATCCTCGCTGGATCAGTTCTATGCCGATGCAGCGAAATTGATGAAAAGACGCGTTTACCGTACCGATCTCACGGCACAAGGGTACGCAAATACTCCAAATATTAAGGGGAGCGCTGCGCTTTGGAGCTTTTCCTCCGCCGATGATACGTTGGGGTGGTACGAAGGTACTGCATCTCAGTCCTTCTTCGTTTCCTCTGCCAATCAGACGGCTCACACCCTGGTCGCACAGTTTTCGGATGAAAGCGGATACGGAGAGATCGCCTATCACTTTGATGCCCCCGTCGATATTTCCTTTGCACCGCTTTTCGTAATGCCGATCGCGGTGACGGGAAAGGCAGGCTCCAGATACGAGATACAACTTCGTTTCATCGCAGACAGTGCTGTGATTTACGCTTCAGCCGTCGTGGAGGAGGGGGAAAGCGGACAGCTTTACCTGGATCTTTCCAATACGCCCACGGCGCTTTCCGATCTTCGTGCCGTTCGCTTGATGGCGCGACCTTTGGATGGTGAGAGCACGGCGTTTGAACTTCATTTTGGTGGAATGACGGTGCAGAGCACGACGCTGGAGGATAAGGAGTTATCCGAGCGCGTCAGCGCGATCTGGCAAAATCAGGCGCTTGATCCCGGATCAGAGCCCACACGCGATTATGCTGTTCCGTTGCTGGTTACCGCCATTGTAGTCGTTGTCAGTATCGCCGTGTGTGCAGTGTTGATACTGGAGTATAAAAGAAAGAAAAACAAAAAACTTATAAAGAAGGTGGAATTATGAAAAACATATCGAGAAATCTGACGATGTTGTTTGATTACTACGAGCTGACGATGGGCAACGGCTATTTTCAGTCGGGGCTCAAGGATCGTATTTCCTATTTTGATTTATATTTCCGCAAAAATCCCGACAATGGTGGCTATGCCATTGCCGCAGGATTAGAGCAGGTGATCGAGTACGTTAAGGATCTTCATTTCAGCGAGGAGGATATTGCTTACCTGCGTGGACGCGGTTGCTTTGCGGAGGAGTTTCTGGAGTATCTGAAGAATTTCCGCTTTACGGGGGATATCTGG
The DNA here is from genome assembly GCA_045643765.1 of Eubacteriales bacterium. GTDB lineage: Bacteria > Bacillota > Clostridia > Oscillospirales > CAG-272 > Firm-07. The sequence continues at coordinate 14,277 of JAZRFS010000127.1, read as the reverse complement.
GCTGTACCTGAGGGTACCGTCGTTTTCCCCGGCGAGCCGCTTATCACCGTGCGCGCTCCTGCCATTGAGGCACAGTTTATTGAAACTTATCTGTTGCTTTCGCTCAACCATCAGTGCCTGATCGCCACCAAGGCAGCAAGAATTACGCGTGCCGCCAAGGGAAGAACGGTAAGTGAGTTTGGTTCTCGCCGTGCGCAAGGCGCAGATGCTGCCATTCTGGGCGCGCGTGCGGCATATATCGGCGGTGTGCACAGCACGGCTTGTGCCGTGGCAGATCAGGTGTTCGGCGTGCCCGCAGGCGGTACGATGGCACACTCCTGGGTGCAGATGTTTGACACCGAGTATGAGGCGTTTTTGACCTATTGCAAGCTCTATCCCAACTCCGCAACCCTTCTGATTGACACCTATAACGTACTGGAAAGCGGTCTGCCCAACGCCATCAAGGCATTCAAGGAGTGCGGCATTACCAAGTGTGCCGTGCGCATTGACTCCGGCGATATTGCCTACCTTTCCCGCAAGATCAGACAAACGCTTGACGAAGCGGGCTTGCCCGACTGCAAAATCGTGGCGTCCAATTCGCTGGATGAGTACATCATCCGCGGTCTTTTCCATCAGGAAGCCAAGATTGATGCCTTCGGTGTAGGCGAGAGATTGATCACCGCAAAGAGCGACCCTGTGTTCGGCGGCGTTTATAAGCTTTGCGCCATCGAGGATGCTGAGGGCAATATCACCCCCAAGATCAAGCTCAGCGAAAACGTGGGTAAGATCACAACGCCCCATTTCAAGAAAATCTACCGTCTGTTTGGTCGTGATACGGGCAAGGCAGAGGCAGATCTGATCTGCGTGTGGGATGAGAAGGTGGACGATACCAAGCCGCTGGAGATCTTTGATCCCGAGGCGACCTGGAAGACCAAAACCCTGGAAAACTTCGTAGCAAAAGAGCTTCAGGTCCAGATTTTCAAGAATGGCGAGCTTGTGTATGAGTTGCCGACGCTGCAAGAGATCCGCGCCAATTGCAAGGCATCTCTTGAGAGCATATGGGAGGAGGTCAAGCGTTTTGATAACCCCCACAACTATTACGTGGACCTTTCTCAGAAGCTCTGGGATATCAAATACGGGATGATCAAAACGCAAAAGCATAAAAAATAAGGGGAATTCTATGATCTACAAGCAATTTGCAGACCTGAAATTATCCGCCCTTGGTCTTGGCACCATGCGCTTTCCCACCATCGGTGACGATCCCGCCGCCGTAGATATGGAAAAAACGCGAGAAATCGTGGATTTTGCTATCAAAAACGGCATCAACTACTTCGATACCGCGTGGTTTTACCACGGTGGCAAGTCGGAGAGCGTTATGGGAGAGATCCTTTCCGCTTACCCGCGAGAAAGCTTTTATCTTGCCAGCAAATTTCCGGGGTTGGATCCCAAAAATCTGGAGAAGATCGAGGAGATCTTTGAGGAGCAGTTAAGACGCTGCCGCGTGGACTATTTCGACTTTTATCTGTTCCACAATGTCAGCGACAAGACAATCGACGGGTATCTGGACCCGAAATACGATCTTTACGGCTATTTGACAGAGCAAAAGCGCAAGGGGCGCATCAAGCACCTCGGCTTTTCCACGCATGCCACCACGCCCGCATTTCTGCGCTTTTTAGACGCGTACGGCAAGGATTTGGAGTTCTGTCAGATCCAGCTCAACTACCTGGACTGGAATTATCAGGAGGCGAAGGAAAAGGTGCGCATCCTCAACGAGCGCAATATCCCCATCTGGGTGATGGAGCCCGTGCGCGGTGGAAAGCTTGCGGAGCTGTCGCCTGAGCATCTTGAAAAAATGAAGGCGATCCGCGCGGAGGAAACTCCCGCATCAATGGCGTTCCGCTTTTTGCAGGCGCAAAAGGGAATTTGCGTGACGCTGTCCGGAATGTCCAATCTGGCGCAGGTGAGCGAAAATATTGCCACCTTCAGCGCGCATAAGCCGCTTGACGAAGCGGAATTAAAGGCAATTTTTGAGATTGCAGACGATATGGTGGCGCAGAATGCATTGCCGTGTACCGCGTGTCGCTATTGTGAGGAAAAATGCCCTAAGAAGCTGCCTATCCCGCAGATCTTTGCCGAATATAACCGAACAAGAAGCGTTGCGGGCGAAAATCTTCCTACCGCTTGTATCGGATGTAAGCAATGCGAGGCGGTCTGCCCGCAGGAAATCAAGATCGCATCTGTGATGACTTACCTGAAAGCAAAAACAAAATAATAAAAAGACGGAGCATCGCTCCGTCTTTTTATCTTCCCGTCAGCGCCGCAAGCGCTCTGTCGGTTTCTTTTTTGTCCAGCACAAAGTAATAGACCAGCATACCCTCGCTACCCACGGTTGCGTTTTCGTAAAGAGCAAGCCGCTCCTCAATCTCCTCGGCGGGGTAGAGCTCGGCAATAGAGGAAAGCGCTTCGCGCTCGTTTTTCAGATAGGTGCGTAAGCTTTCCTTGAACTCTGCAGCTTTCGTGCGATCGGTAAGACGAAAAACGCCGAATTCCCGTGTTTTACCCTCGGTGCCAAAGCAGACTACCCCCTCCTCAAGATAGTCGGGCGATCCGATGTGATCGGCGGTGAAATCCTCGTCTGCCGTAACAAAATCCTTTGCGCCGGAAATGGCGTTCTGAATGCGTGATATTGCGGCGGAAAGCGAGCCCTCCAATGCTTCGGCGCGAGTACAGGCGGCAAAAAGTAAAACAAGTGCCAATAATAAAACACATCTTTTTTTCATATTCATCACACCTCATTTTGCATTTTTTGCGAAATATAGCCTATAATTTTGTCATAAGCGGCACTTGATAGGTGGATGCCATCCTCGCTGTAGCAGTATTCCTTTTTCAAAAATCCATCTGTGTCACGCAGTATGCTTTGCGTATCAAGATAGAGCAAATTTCGCCGCTTGGCGATCTCGCGGATTGTGGCATTTGCATTGTCGATCATTTCGTTTGTGATACTTTTACAGCTTATTGCCACGGGGAAAATTGATTGCAGAATGATCCTTGTATCGGGCGAAGCGGCGGCGATCTCATCCAAGAGCTTTTCGTAATATTTGGCAAATACCGTAAGATCGTTGCGGTAATAATATACGCCGTAATCAATCCCCAACGTGATGACAAGATTTGGGGGCTTGATACGCGCTGCGACCTCGGCAATCCGCTCCTCTTTGCCCGTATCGGGCGCAATGATCTTCGCATAGGTGATGCGACTGTCCAGATTAAGATAACGCTCCTTGGTTGCCCAGATCTGCGTACTTGCCACGTCGGCGCGGCTTGCCATATGCGCGGTGATCGAGTCGCCGAGAAAGGTGAAATCGGCAAGTGGGACTTCTTCTTGCGTGTCTTGGGCAGCCTGTGCTTGCTGACATCCGCAAAAAAGCAGGGAAAAGGTTAAAAAAAGCAAAAAAATACGGTTGTAACGCATTAGGATCCCTCCGTTTCGTTCAACCGTATTATTTGTAAAAATTATTTCTTGTATACCTTGTGATATTTTGCCTCGTCGCGTTTGACGCGCTTGATGCGGGCTTGAATTGTCCAGATGGTACCCATGATGATAAAATAGATCACAGTGGCAAGTATAAACAAAAGAAGCGCCACAGAAGCCTTCTGATGAGGGTCTTTGTTGGGAAGATACAAGAAAAGGAAAGCGCCGCCAATCGTCAGTGCGTAGTGAATAAGCGCCCGCGTGACCATTTTGATTTCCGTGTAGCGGTAAATGGTGTTTGCCACAGAAAAGAAGAAGGCGAAGGGGAGAATGGCGATCAAAATAACGGGCTGGACACCCAGTGTGGTATCTACGTTCAATGCAAAATATAAAAACAAGATCAAAAACGTGACAGCCGTGTAATACACACACGTGCCCAGTGCGATCCTTTTGGCATAGTCCTTTGCGTTCATAAAAAGCTCCTTGGAAACAATATTGACTATATTGTAGCATAAAATCCGCCAAAAGGCAAGAGATAATGCGTAAAAAGGGGCTATTTTGTTGACATATCAGCGAAAAAATGGTAAAATAATAAGCAGAAAACCACCGCGTATGCGGCAGGAGGAAGAATATGAAAAAGATTTTGGCCGTGGATGGCAACAGCATCCTCAATCGCGCATTTTACGGTGTGCGCCCTCTTTCTACGAAAGAGGGATTGCCCACGAACGCGCTTTTTGGCATGGTGAATATTCTGGAGCGCAATCTCGCGGCAGTCAAGCCGGATTTTTGCGCCATCGCATTTGATCTGAAGGCGCCCACCTTCCGCCATGAGATGTTCAAGGAATACAAGGCGGGCAGAAAGCCGATGCCTGAGGAGCTGGCGACGCAGCTGCCGCTTGCGAAAGAAACCGCCAAGGCGCTTGGATTTACACCCTTGGAGCTTGCGGGCTATGAGGCGGACGATATTCTCGGTACACTGGCTAAAATGGCTGAGGACGAGGATTTTGAGGCGTATATCCTTACGGGTGACCGCGATGCGCTGCAACTGATCTCGGATCGCGTGCATATCCTGCTTGCCACCAATAACGATACCGTTTTGATGGGTAAAGAGCAATTCCGCGAGAAATACGGCGTGGAAAGCACGCAGTTCGTGGACGTCAAGGCGCTGATGGGGGATAGCTCGGACAACATTCCCGGTGTGCCCGGTATCGGTGAGAAGACCGCGCTTAAGCTGATCGCAGAGCACGGCTCGCTGGAGGGTGTTTACAAGGATCTGCCCGAGGCGCAGCTCACCCCCTCGGTGCGTCGCAAGCTCGAAGAGGGCAAGGAGAGCGCGTTTTTGTCGCAAAAGCTTGCCACCATCTACCGTGAGGTGCCGCTCACAGGCGGTCTTTCTGCCTACGCCTACGAGGGTGTGAACAAAGCGGACGCGCTTGCGCTGTTTACAAGATTTGAGTTCCATAGCTTTATCAAGCGCATGGGACTTGACGAGGTCACGCCGACCGAGAGCGCCGAGCAAGTGCTGTTGCCCGAGGTGGTTGCGTGCGAAAATATCGCGGATCTGCCCGAGATCGTGGCACTTGGCGTGTATGAGAGCGGCAATTTCTGCTCGGACGGGGAAAATATCCGCGAGATTACCGACGAGAGCCTGAAATGCCTGCTTGCAAGCGGCAAAAAGATCGTTTGCCACGATGCAAAGTCCCTTTACAAGACGCTGGCGGGCAAGGGGATCACCTACCGCAGCGCGTATTTTGACACGATGCTGGCGTGCTATGTGCTGAACGCGGGCGAGGGCGGATTTGACCTCTCGCGCCTTTCTTTGCAGTATCTTGGCAAAACGCCTGCCGAGCCGCCCTACGATCTGCTCTCGGTGATGGCGCTTTACCGCGAGGCAAGCGAGCGCATCACGCGTGAGGGCGCGGAAAAATTGCTTTTTGAAATCGAAATGCCGCTTTGCGCAGTGCTTGCCGATATGGAGCTGGTGGGCTTCAAGCTCAACCGCGAGGGACTTGTATCCTATGGCGAGCAGCTCTCCTTCGTGGCAAGCGAGCTTGCCGAGCGCATCTATTATCATGCGGGCGGGGAATTTAACATTCAATCGCCCAAGCAGCTGGGCGAGGTGCTGTTCGAGCGCCTGGGATTGCCGCACGGCAAAAAGACGAAAACGGGATATTCCACCAATGCCGAGGTGTTGGAGAAGCTGCGCCCCTATCACGAAATCATTGAGGATATTTTGGACTACCGCCAGGTGACCAAGCTGAATAGCACCTATGCCGAGGGGCTGCTCAAGCAGATCGAGGCGGATGGGCGCATTCGCACCGTGTTCAAGCAGACGGGAACCGCCACGGGGCGCCTTTCCTCGGCAGAGCCGAACCTGCAAAACATCCCGATCCGCACTGAACTTGGCAAGGAATTGAGACGCTATTTTATTCCGGAAAAGAACGATTATTTATTGATTGATGCAGACTACTCGCAAATTGAGCTTCGTTTGCTTGCCGCGCTTTCCGCTGACGAGCAAATGATCGGTGCGGTTGCACGCGGTGAGTATATTCACACTGCTACCGCTTCCACCGTCTTCAGCGTGCCGCGTGAGATGGTCACACCTGACCTTCGCAAGCGCGCAAAAGCGGTCAATTTCGGTATTTTGTACGGCATGGGCGCGTTCAGTTTGTCCGAGGATTTGCACATTCCCGTGGCAAGAGCAAAGGAGTATATTAATAGCTATTTTGCCGCCTATCCGAGCATTGATGCTTACCTCAAGGGTGTGATCGAGCAGGCGTACCGCGATGGGTTTGTGACCACGCTTTTCGGGCGCCGTCGTTATATCCCCGAGCTGAAGATGCAGAACAAGAATATGCAGCACTTCGGTGAGCGCGTGGCGATGAACAGCCCCATTCAGGGCACCGCTGCGGATATTATCAAGATCGCGATGATCCGCGTGGACGAAAAGCTCAAGGCAAGCGGACTTGACGCGCGCCTTGTACTGCAGGTACACGATGAGCTGATCGTGGAGTGCCACAAGGACGCTGCCGAAAAAGCGTGCGAGATCCTTGTCACCGAGATGGAAAACGCCGTTTTGCTTGCCGTGAAGCTCAAAGTTGAGGCGGCCGTAGGAGAGAACTGGTACGATACGCATTAAAATAAAACAGGCACGCGCCACCGGCGCGTGCCTTACTCTTTATTATGGATCGATCGTGCGCGTTTTGGTCCCGTTTTTTGCGCAATGTTACTTTTTTTATTCGGAAAGGCGGTATTCTACGGTAAATACTTCTTCTTCGGCAGGCTGCAGACGGAAAAGCGCGGCATCGCCTGCGTCAAGCTGTACGGACAGGGTATTAGTGGCATCCTCCTTGAGATACTGCTGCCCGTCCTTTTTGGTGACCTCATAAATGCGGTAATTGCCCTTCAGCGCAAGGGTGAGGTCCTTTGCCTCGATATAGTCGCGGTTAAGCACCATCATATACTTGTTGCCGTAAGCATCCTCAAATTCAGAGGCAGAAATGCGGTACGGCAGGGTATCTGCAAGGAAAGCACTGTTGGCGATATCGTCGGCATACTCCTGCATCGGGGCGAAGTCCGTAAGGCAACGGGCATCGTGGAATACCTGCTTGCACGTGAGCGCCATGAGTGTGTTTCCCAGCGCGCGGAATTCGGCGTTGATCTGCTTTTGCAGCTCGAAAAAGGGCAAGCAGTTGCCATCTTCATCCACGATGGTGTCGGCGCTGCAATAGTGCTGAAGTGCTTTGGCACCGTAAAGCGCGCCTGCATACATAAACATACGCGTCATGGCAAAGGTGAAAAAGGGGACGTTGTGCAGATTTTGCCCCTGATAGTAGAACCAGAAGGGCATATTGTGCGCCTTTGCAACTTTTTTGAAAAGGTACATATCCACCCACATCGGCGAATTGTCAAGCTGATCCTGCTCGTTGTGCTCGTGCGTACCTATGGGATAGTAGTCGAAGGAAAGCACGGGAGGATCGATGATCGTGGTAAAGCGCTCGATATAAGCGGGATATTGCCCGTTTTTCCAGGTGAAATGGGGGTTATAGCTGGGATTGGCGACCACGAAGGGCAGGGCGGTAGGATCCAATTCCTCCACGTCATTGATCTCCTTGTTGCATTCCTCCATCTGCGCCTCAAAAAAAGGCTCGTCCCAGATGTAGTAGCCCGCGATCTTTCCTTTTTTTTCGGCAATAACGGGGCGGATATCCACTTTAACGCCGATGCGCTCAGGATGCTCGGTGCGCATACAGATCTTTTCAAAAAAGGGAGAATCGCCCGTTTTGCCGTCAGGATCTCGATCCCACGCACCGCCGAAGCGGACAAGATCCTGATAGATCAAGTTCAAGCCAAATTCTTGGCATAACGCCGTTGCGGCCTCGCCCTGCTCGTGGGTAGCCCAACCGATCTCCACCGTATCAAAGCCAACGTCAGCCATCGCCTTGACGGTTTTGCGCATATCGTTTCCATAGGCTTTAAACTGCGAAAGAATGAAATCCTTTTGCTTCCACACTCTTTTGGGGTTTCCGATGGGATAACGGGATAAGATCTTGTGTTGCATAATCGTTCTCCTTTTACTTCTTACGAATGAACAGATTTAGCACCAACGCCACAAAAGTGAGCGCAAGGAGCATGATGAATGTACCGGTATAGCCGCCGCTTACTTCCAATACCTTGTTGGATGCGGTGGCGATGAACGAGCCGACCATCACTGTAAAGGTCATCAGTGCCATATTGCTTGAAAAATGCTTCATTCCGAAATGGGAAGAAGTGAAGGAAGCCGTAATCGTGGGGCACGCACCGTAGGACATACCCGTAAGGCACACGCCGATGATGCACAGCACAAGGGAACCAACGGATACCGCGCAAAGCGTGACGGCGGCGGCGAAGATCGTGAGGATATTGGCACAGATCATCGTTTTACGGCAGCCGATTACGTCAAATACCGCGCCCGTCAGAATACGGCCAAGTCCGTTACACACGGAAAGCACACCGACAAGCGAAACCGCCAGTGCTTCGGGGGCGTTGACCGAGAGTGCCAGGTCTTTGGCAAAGCTGATCACTGAGCTACCCACTGCGGCAAGGAAGGAGATACAAAGAAACGCCATCCAGAAGGCGGGGCGGCAAAGCATCTGCTTTGAGGTGAAGTCCTGCTTTTGCAGTTCTCCTTGCTCCGCTATCTTAGTAGCTTTGGGAGCGGGGAAAACGGTTTCTGGGGCAGGTCTTTTCAGCAGAATGCCCGCCAGTGCCAATACCGCCAGAATAGCAGCACCAAGCACGATATAGGTGACGCGCCAGCCCGCGGCGCTTTTAAACATCGCGTCAGCCGCGTTGCCAAGGATCAAGGCAGAGGCGCCAAAGCCCATCATCAAACATCCGGAGCAAAGCCCCTTTTTGTCAGGGAACCAGGCGCTTACGGTGGCGATCACCACGTTGTAGGCAATACCGATGCCGATACCGGCAAGGACACCGTACGTGACGTACAAGAGTACCACGGAACTGTCCTTCAGCGCTGCGGTCAGCATAAAGCCGGCTGCCGCCAAAATGCCCGCCGAAATCAGTGCAATGCGGTGCCCCAGACGCTTGGAAAGTTGCGCGCCCAAAAGACCGCCGATGCAGAAAAACGTCATCGCCAGGGTAAAGTTCAGCGCAAGCGCAGACTGGCTCCAACCAAATTCGACGGACAACGGGGACTTGAGAATGGACCAGGCGTACAAAACCCCTGCAAACAGCATTGCCACAATGCCGACCACCATATAAGTCCAGCGTATGGATAATTTTTGATTTACTTCGTTCATGATAAAACTCCTGATTACTCCTGCTTCGGAGCAAGCAACTTCAAAATTTCAAAAATAGAGCCGATGGGGATCAGCTGCATATCTGCCTTGATCTTGCGCTTTTCCAGATTTCGCGCGGGAACGACGGCGCGGGTAAAGCCAAGACGTGCGGCTTCCTTGACGCGGTGGTCAAGCCCCGAAACGGCGCGGCACTCGCCGGAAAGGCCAAGCTCACCGATGGCGATCAGATCGTCGGGCACGGCGCGATCGGCAAGGGATGAGATCAGTGCCATCGCCACGGCGATATCCGAGGCGGGCTCGTCCAGATGCAAGCCGCCGATGACGTTTAAGTACACGTCATTCTGCGAAAAACGCAGCCCCAAGCGCTTTTCCAGTACCGCGAGGATGAGACAAAGTCGGTTGTAATCAATGCCGTTTGAGGTGCGGCGCGGTGCGGGAAAGGTGGTAGGGGACACCAGCGCCTGAATTTCTGCGATCAAGGGGCGCGTGCCCTCCATCGTGCAAACGGCGCAGTTGCCGGGGGTTTCTTTGGGGCGTCCGTCCAAAAGCATTTCGGAAGGATTTTCCACCTCGCAAAGTCCCTCGTCCGTCATTTCAAACACGCCGATCTCGTTGGTAGAGCCGTAGCGGTTTTTGATAGCGCGGATAATGCGGTAGGTCTGCTGACGCTCGCCTTCAAAGTAAAGCACTGCGTCCACCATGTGCTCCAGCACCTTGGGACCCGCGATCGTGCCCTCTTTGTTGACGTGACCGACCAGAATGACCGAGATATTGTCGCTTTTTGCGCGATTGATAAAGGCAAGGGCGGTTTCCTTCACCTGCGTGACCGTGCCTTGCGTGGAGGAAATGGCGTTGCTGTAAATGGTCTGGATCGAGTCCACGATCAAAACCTCGGGTTTTACGCGCGAAATTTCCTCTAAAATATGCTCAATATTCGTTTCCGTAAGAATAGAGAGATTTTCGCCCTGCACGCCAAGACGCTCGGCACGAAGCTTAAGCTGTCCGTCGGATTCCTCGCCCGACACGTAAAGCACCTTACGGCGCTTGCCCACGATATCGGAAATCTGCATCAGAAGCGTAGATTTACCAATACCCGGCTCGCCCGCAAGCAAAACGACAGAGCCAAGCACAAGGCCGCCGCCAAGCACGCGGTCTAATTCGCCCAAGCCGGTGGCGGTGCGGATATAGCTCGGCATTTCCATTTCGCGGAAGGGAACGGCGCGACGCGTGCCCTCGCGTGCGGTGAGTGCACGGCGCGCGGTGGGCGCTTCCTTAGCGGCTTGTTCTTCCACGTCCTCCACAAAGCTGTTCCACGCGCCGCACGTGGGGCATTTGCCCATCCATTTTGGGGAGCGCGCGGTGCATTCCGAGCAGATATAAACGGTTTTCAGTCCTTTCATTTCGACCTCCAATGCGCTTTCTGCTAATATTATACAATATTCTTTGTCCCTTTTCAAGTACAGACGCTTAAATTCTTGCAGATTGCATCAAATAAAACAAGCGCTAATTTCTGCTGATAGACGGGGTCGCAAAGCTGCTCGCACTCCAAAGGAGTGGAGAGAAATCCGCACTCCACAAGCACTGCGGGTGTTTTGGCATGGCGCAGAAGATAAATGCTGCTTGTTGCCGCCTTGATCTTGCGGTTGTTTTGCGGTTGCAGATGCTCCTTGATGCTTTCTTGTATCTGCTTGGCAAGCACCGCGGAGCGCTCGTCATTCTGTGAATACCACACCTGCGCGCCCTCGCAATTCTGAAATGGAAACGTGTTCATATGAATACTGACAAGCACGCTGTTCGGGTATTTTTCCGTGTATTTGACGCGGTTTTCCAGGTCCCCTTGCTTTTTATGCCCCTTTTGGGTGCCTTCGTTATAGAGCAGTTTATCCTCGGTGCGGGTTTCCACCACCGTATAGCCCGCGCCGCGCAACAGATCAGCAAGGATCCCCGAAAGGGTAAAATTGAGGTCTTTTTCCAAAACCCCATTCGTGCCCGTAGCGCCGCCGTCCTCGCCACCGTGTCCAGCATCAATGATAATGGTAGGTGCATCCTTTTCCGTATCCAAGGCGGTAAGTAACGCCTGCCTGCGCTCAAAACCGTAAAAAAGAGAGAAAAAAAGCATTCCGCAGCACAAAAACAGCGCGAAAAAGCTGATCCAATGCGTAGTTTTCATAACCTTCCTCCTAAATTCCTGACACAAATTCTTGACGGTGAAGAGGGATAGTGCTATAATTTATGTATTAGGATGGTGATAATATGAAAATTACCGAATTGTTGACACAAAAAACGCTTTCGCTTTCCTTTGAGGTATTTCCGCCCAAAACCGAGAGCAATTTTGAAAGTGTGAAGCACGCGACCGAGGAGATTGCTGCGTTGCACCCCTCATTTATGAGCGTAACCTATGGGGCGGGGGGCGGCACAAGCCAGTTTACCCTGGATATTGCACAAAATATCAAACAGTGCTATGGCGTGCCGAGTATTGCGCACCTGACGTGCGTTTCCTCGACAAGAGAAACCGTGCGTGAGCAGATCGGGCGCATCAAGGCGGCGGGAATTGAAAATATTCTTGCGCTGCGCGGCGATATTCCCGAGGACAGAAAAAACGAGGACCGCACGCACTGGGACTATGCCCACGCAGTGGATCTGGTGAGGGAATTGAAGGCAGAAAATCCCGATTTTTGTGTGGGCGGCGCCTGCTATCCCGAAATTCACCCGGAAAGCGCGGATCAGCGCACGGATATCCGCTACTTAAAAGAGAAGGTGGACGCGGGATGCGAGTTCCTGACCACCCAGATGTTTTTTGATAACAATCTGCTTTATAACTTCCTTTACAAGATCCGCGAGGCGGGCGTGACCGTGCCCGTGATCCCCGGTATTATGCCGATCACCAACGGCAATCAGGTGGCGCGCGCGATCGCACTTTCCGGTTCATTTGTGCCGCAGCGCTTCAAGGCGCTGGTGGATAAATTCGGTACGGACCCCGCCGCGATGAAGCAAGCGGGTATCATTTATGCGACCGACCAGATCATTGATCTGTTTGCCAACGGCATCACGCACGTGCACGTGTACTCGATGAACAAGCCCGACGTGGCGGCGAGTATTCTGAATAATTTGTCGGATATTTTAGGGAAATGAGCGTTTTAATCAAAAAAGAAGGGGAAAACAAAGCGGTTTACTGTGTGCTTGACCTGCATATTGAGGGCGATATTTGCAATCTCGGTGCGTTTGCGGTACGCTCGCGTGACCTTGCAGTATGCCTTGCGGGATGCAAGCGTGTGATCTTGTTTGCGGCGACCATTGGCGCGAAGATCGATCGCGAGATACAAAAGCATAGCAAGCTCTCGCCGCACCGCGCGTACGAATTACAGCAAGCGGGAACACGCGAGATCGAGCGCTTCTGCGATGCGCTTTGCGATCAGCTTGCAAAAGAGCAGAACCGCACACTTCGTACCCGCTTCAGCCCGGGGTACGGCGACCTCGCCTTGGAGGTACAGCGGGAGGTATTCCGTGTACTGGAGCCCGCCAAGCACATTGGGCTTTGTCTGAGCGATAGCTGTGTTATGACCCCCTCAAAATCCGTTACTGCATTCGTGGGAGTGGAAGAATGAATAAATTCAAATCTTTTTTAAGTGAAAATATCGTCCTTTTGGACGGTGGTATGGGCACGCTTCTGCAAGCGCGCGGACTGGCTGCGGGTGAGTATCCCGAGCGTTGGAATATCACAAACCCTTCGGTGATCGTGGATATTCAGGTGCAATATTTCAATGCGGGCAGCAACGTGGTCTGCACCAACACCTTTGGCGCCAATGCGCTGAAATTTGCGGACGAGGAGCTGGAGGCGATCATCGCCGCCGCAATCAAAAACGCGAAGGAAGCAAGAGAAAAAAGCACTGCGCCGCAAGAGAAATTTGTGGCGCTGGACATCGGTCCCTCGGGCAAGCTTTTGAAGCCGCTCGGCGATCTGGATTTTGAGGACGCCGTTGCCTTGTTTGCCAAAACGGTGAAGCTTGGTGTAAAGCACGGCGCGGAGCTTGTTGTGATCGAAACGATGAACGACAGCTACGAAACCAAAGCCGCATTGCTTGCGGTGAAAGAGAATTGTGATCTGCCTGTGATCGTAACCAATGCTTACGGCGAGGATGGCAAGCTGATGACAGGCGCCACGCCCGAGGCAATGGTTGCACTACTTGAGGGTATGGGCGCGGATGCGATCGGTGCGAATTGCTCTTTGGGTCCTGCACAGCTTGTAGGCGTCGCAGAGAAGCTGCTGCGCGCGGCAAGCGTGCCCGTGGTGCTTAAGCCTAACGCCGGTTTACCCGTTTTGCGCGATGAGAAAACCGTGTTTGACGTCACACCTGCGGAATTTGCGCAGATCCTTGCTGATCTTGTACCTAAGGGCTTGCGCGTGATGGGCGGATGCTGTGGTACCACGCCCGCACATATTGCCACTTTATGTGAAAAAACGGCGGGACTTGCGCCCGTGCCGCTTTGCGATAAGCAAAACACCGTCATTTCCTCCTACACTCACGCCGTGGATTTTGCAAACGAGCCGATTTTGATCGGCGAGCGCATCAACCCCACGGGAAAAAAGCGTTTCAAGCAAGCGCATTTGGAATAGGATATGCACTACATCCTCTCCGAGGGCGTAAAGCAGGAGGAAAAGGGCGTGCACGTGCTTGACGTGAACGTGGGGTTGCCCGATATTGACGAGGTGGAAATGCTGAAAAGCGCTGTTTGCGAGCTTCAGACGGTCACAGCATTGCCGCTTCAGATAGACACGGCAAGCCCTGCCGCGATGGAAGCCGCGCTTCGCCGCTACAATGGCAAGGCGATGGTCAACTCTGTGAATGGCAAAGAGGAAAGCATGCGCGCCGTATTCCCATTGGTGAAAAAATACGGCGGTGTGGTGGTGGCCCTGACCCTGGACGAGCAGGGTATCCCGGATACCGCCGAAGGCCGTATCGCCATTGCGGAAAAGATTCTGAAAACCGCCGCAGAGTATGGTATTCCCAAAAAGGATATTCTGTTTGATAC
>JAZRFS010000126.1:0-20051 GCA_045643765.1 Eubacteriales bacterium | reverse complement strand
AAGGGGCGTGGGGAAAGCTTTTGGCAAAAGCTTTCCCCACATATCGCGTTCTCGCGTCCTTATCTCTGTACGCGGCCGCTGGCGTCACCGCCGGCGAGGTTTTCCACCTCTGCTACGGACATCATGTTGTAGTCACCCTCGATCGAGTGCTTCAGGCAGCTTGCCGCCACGGCAAACTCGATGGTGCGCTGGGGAGCGAAGTCGTTGATCAAAGAGTAGATCAGACCCGCGCCGAAGCTGTCGCCGCCGCCCACGCGGTCCACGATGTGCATCGAATACTTCTTGCTGAAGTACGCGGTGCCCTCGGTGTAAAGCATAGCGGACCAGTCGTTATCGTTGGCGGACTTGCTTTCACGCAGCGTGATGGCAACGCCCTTAAAGCCGAAGCGGTCGGTCAGCTTCTTGGCAACCGAGATGTAGCCGTCGCGGTCCAGCTTGCCGCCGTAAATATCGGTGTTGTCCGCCTCGATGCCGAACACGTCCTTCGCGTCCTCTTCGTTGGCGATGCAGTAGTCCACGTACCGGCAAAGCTTGCCCATAACCTCGCCTGCCTTTTCCTTGCTCCAAAGCTTCTTGCGGTAGTTGAGGTCGCAGGAAACGGTGATGCCGCGTGCCTTTGCCGCCTTGAGTGCCTGTTCGGTGATGGCAGCCATATTGTCGGAAAGGGCGGGGGTGATGCCGGTGAAGTGGAACCACTCGATGCCCGTGAGAATGCTGTCCCAATCAAAATCGGTGGGCTCTGCCATTGCGATCGCGGCATAAGCGCGGTCGTAAATGACCTTGGAGGGGCGCTGGCTGGCACCCTTCTCGCAGTAGTAGATGCCCACGCGCTCGCCGCCGCGAACGATCTTAGAGGTGTCCACGCCGAACTTGCGCAGCCAGGTCACGGCCATCTGACCGATCTCGTGCTTGGGGAGCTTGGAAACGAAAGCGGCATCTACGCCGTAGTTGGCAAGGGAAACGGCTACGTTTGCCTCGGCACCGCCGAAGGTAGCCTCAAATTTTTCGGACTGCACGAAGCGCAGGTAGCCCTCGGGGGCAAGGCGGAGCATCAGCTCGCCAAAGGTAACAACTTTTTTCATCATTTTCCTCCGTAACCCGTAAAAACGGGGAATTCAAAGTCATTATATCATCTTTTTTTCGTTTTGTCCATAACTTTTTTGACTTCGTTGTTGTCAATTTTGTACTATTTTGACCTTACATTTTTTATATAGGAAAAATATTGGAATTTTATTGACATCACTTGGCAGAATGTGTTAGAATGGGCTGAAAAGCGTGTGTCGCGCGCGTTTTCAGCGCTTTCGTGAAGGAGAAAATCTTATGCTGCAGCTGCCCAAGGGGTATTACGCCGTTCAGGCGGATTTTGAAAACGCACCGAAAGATCAATTTACTTATAAGGGTGTGACCTACGCCGTGACCGAGGGCGTGAACCTGTTTGCCACCGCGCCCGAGGCGGACGTTGCCGCCACCGAGGTGCCGGATACCGTGCTGGAGGGGCTGGATTACGAGAGCTTTGAAGCGCCCGTGCTGCTGTTTTCTATCGGCACGCACCGCATTGACAATTTCAATCCCACCGCCTCGCGCTACGTTCTGGGTGAAAAGGCGGGGGTAAATCCCAATCTTGCGCCCGCGCAGTTTGGGGAAGTGCCTCCGCTTAATCCCGAGCGCGCCGATGCCGAAGGCGAGTCGGTTATGTACGGCGGCAACAGCGCCGGCAACATCCGTCCGCAGAGTGCCGAGGTAGAGATTTTGGTGATCGATGGCTTTTATAACAGAAAGGCGCGACTTTTTGACCATCGCAACTCTACCACGGGTAAATGCTTTGTAGCGCAGAAGAATATTGTGTATATCGGCCCGTGGGGCAAGCTGCACAACCTGTTTTCCGCCAGTCGCGCAGGGTATGATCTGCACCGCGAGGTGCTTTTGCAAAACGTGCGCTTTGAGCATTACGACGGTATGGATTTCGGCGGCGTTTTCGCCCATATGTCCACGGAAAAAGCGACCTTTGACAATCTCGTTTTCTATGATACCGACGCGGTGTTCGGCTTTACCGTGATCGCGCGCAGCACCGTGGCCTGTCCCATGAATCTTTCGTGCGCCGAGATCAACATCAAAAATTCTTATTTCGGCGAGATGCGCGGTGAGAACGGCATCATGGTCAATCTGCAGCAAGCCCCCCAACGTGCTGTGAAAATGACGGTGGAGCGCTCGGTGTTCCGCAACGCCTCGCGTGTGGGCGAGTCGCCGATCAACTTCCACCTTGCAAACGAAAAATGTGCCTTAACGGTATCGGATTCTTTGTTCGAGGACACGCGCGGCGGCGTTGCCGCCATCACGCTGTTTGACGGCGAGGGAGTTACCCTTACGGGGTGCGACTTCAAGGGCTTTGAAAAAGAGTGCCAAACCCTGCCCATATGCGTGCGAGAGGCGCCTGCCTCGATCCTTTCCGGTGAGGAGGATTTTGAAAGCGGCACCGAGGACAGCCACTGTGTGATCGGTACGAAGAACGCGGATTTTTCCGACCTTGCCGCTTGCTATGAGGGCTGCAACGTCTACCGCGGCGATCAGCACGTGCATTCCGCCAGCGGCGGCCGCAGCGACGGTCATTTTCCGCTTGGCGAGTGGGTGGCGCGCATGGACGAGATCGGCATAGATTTTGCAACGATCGTGGATCACCATCAGATGCGCGGCTTCTTTTTGCCCGAGTGGAGCGAGGAGCGCTTTATCATGGGTAGCGAGCCGGGCGCCGCGATCCTGGAGCCGCACGGCTGCACGCACTGCAGCAGCTTCCATTACAATATGCTGGTGCCGCACAAGTACGGCCTTGCGATGGTGATGGCAAACTTCCCCGAGTTTGAGTTCCACGGGGACGAGCTGACGGGGCAGTTTGGTTATCCCAAGTTTACCCGTGAGCGCTTTCTGGAGTTGAGCGCGTATATCCATTCCATCGGCGGTATGATGGTGCATGCGCACCCCAAGTCGATCATGTGTGCCGACGATCCGCTTGCTTACTACTTTGGCGAGCATTCCTTTATTGAAACCGTGGTGGGCAGCTATGCCGGCACCTACTCCTTCAAGAGCCATCAGCTCTGGGTGGATATTCTGGCACGCGGCAAGCATGTGTACGCCTCGGTCGGCTCGGACACACACCGCGATCCTGCCAACACGGCGGTGGCGACCTTCTATTCGGGGGAGCGCCATTCGCGCACCTTCTTCAAGCAGATGCGCGAGGGTAACTTCACCGCGGGTGCCGTTGGCATTCAGATGTGCGTGGACGGACAGCCGATGGGCAGCGAGCTTTCCTATCGCGACGGGCAGGTGCTGAAGATCCGCGTGGGCGATTTCTTTGCCCCCGTGCTGAAGGACAATACCGCCTACGAGGTACGTGTATACAGCGACAAGGGCTTGGTTTACGCCTCCCGTTATGACGGCAAGGCGCCGCAGTATCTTGCCATCAAGGCACAAAAGCGCGCGTTTTATCGCGTGGAGGTGCTGGATCTTGTGGGACATTGCCGCATCGCCGCAGGCAATCCCATCTGGTTGGATAAAACAGAGGAAACGACTGAATAAGCCATACCTGGTCGCACAGGTGTGCGCCCACGTTTTCATTTTAAAAAATATCACAAAAAAGGTTGACACGACGGGGGTGCTATGTTAAAATGGCACTAAAGTGCCGGATGTGCACCTTTATTTTAAATCCCAACGGAGGAAATTGCTATGCTGCAGCTGCCCAAGGGGTACTACGCCGTTCAGGCGGATTTTGAAAATGCCCCCCAGGATCAATTTACATACAAGGGCGTGACCTACGCCGCCGAGGCTGGCGTCAACCTGTTTGCCACGCCGCACGAGGCGCTTGCCGCCGCCGTGGACGTTCCCGAAACCGTGTTGGAGGGATTGGGCTACGAGAAATTTGAAGCCCCCGTGCTGCTGTTTTCCATCGGCACCCACCGCATCGATAAGCTGACGGTCGACCGTGCCGCTTACTTCCTTGGCGAAAAGGTGGGTATCTCCCCCAACCTTGCTGCGACGGATAAGACCGAAGCCCCCGTGTTCAATGAGGAGCGCGCCGTGGAGGAAAACGAGAGTATCATCTACGGCGGCTACTGGTACGGCACGATGCGCATTACGGGTGCTGCCGTGCCGCTGTTTGTGATCGACGGTGTCTATATGAAGAAGGCGCGCTTTTACGACAGCCGCCCGACGGGCGAGTGCGACACCGAGATCGTGGTGCGTAACGTCTATCACACCTCCCCCTGCCTGCACACCATTTATTCCTTTGACGGACTGCGCGCCGAGAGCCCGATGCACCGCACCGTTCTTTTGGAGAATGTGCGCTTGCAAAAGGGCTTTGACGAGCTGGGCTACGGACGCCTCTTTATGTCCTTCGCCTCCAACAAGGTGACCTTCCGCAATTTGTGCATCGAGGGCACCACGCAGCTGTTTGGCTTCACCACCATCTCCCGTGCCGCAAGAAATCTGGCAGGGAACAGCGTGCTGACCGAATGTGTGTTTGAAAACTCTTATATCGAGGGACTTGGCGGTGAAAACGGCATCGCGTTCAGCTGTACGGGTGCCGTAGAGCGCGGCTTTGTGATGACGGCGACGGGTTCCGTATTCAAAAATGCGGCAAGAGTGGGCGAGGCCGCCTTCCAGCCCAATCTGGAGAACGAAAAGTGCGCACTGATCCTCAAGGACTGTGCGATCATTGATACGAGAGGGAATGACGGCGCCGCAATTTCGATCTGGGGCAAGGGCGAGAACGTCACCTTGGAAAACTGCACCGTTGAGGGGTATGCCGCGACGACGGATCACGTGACACCGCCCCCCACGAAGGCGCCTGACTTTGTGAAAAGCACCCGCCGCTCGCGTATGACCGCGACCGCCGATCCGCACCGCGTGATCGGCACGGACAAGGCGGATTTCACCGCGCTGGACGCCCATTATGCGGATTGTAATCCCTACTACGGCGACCTGCACACGCACTCGAATGCGGGCGGTACCAGTGACGGACACACCCCGCTTGCCGAGTGGGTGCCCAAGATGGATGAGCTTGGCATTGACTTTGCCATTATGGTCGACCATCGCCAGATGCGCGGCTACTTCCTGCCCGAATGGGACGACACCCGCTTCCTGTACGGCACCGAGCCCGGCGGAAGCTTCTCCGACCGCAAGGAGCTGCCCAACAACACCTTCCACTACAATATGATCTTCCCGCACAAGTACGGTCTTGCGATGGTGCTTGCCAACTTCCCCGAGTTCAAGTTCAAGGGCGATGAGCTGACCGGCGTTTTCGGCTATCCCTCCTTTACCAAGGAGCGTTTTGAGGAGCTGAACACCTACATTCGCTCGATC
Organism: Eubacteriales bacterium; assembly: GCA_045643765.1. Taxonomy (GTDB): domain Bacteria; phylum Bacillota; class Clostridia; order Oscillospirales; family CAG-272; genus Firm-07. Next base: position 14,699 of record JAZRFS010000126.1, on the reverse strand, counting down.
GGCGGTATGTTGGTGCACGCGCACCCCAAGCTCCTGCTTGCCTCCAACGATCCGCTGGATTATTATTGCGGCGAGTACAGCTATCTGGAAACCATCGTCAACGGCTACGGTGCGCACGGTGCGTACCGCGCCTGCGACCTGTGGGAGCAGGTGCTTGCCACGGGTAAGCACATGTACGCCTCGGGTGGCTCGGATACCCACGGCAACGTGACCAACGGCTGTCTTGGCACCTTCTATACCAAAAAGCGCTACCACAAGGATTTCGTGGACCGTATGTACGTGGGCGATTATGCCGTGGGCGGCGTCGGCGTCAAGATGATGATTGACGAGCACCCGATGGGCTCGCGCATCGCGTATAAGAAGGGAATGAAGCTCACGCTTCGCGTGGGAGATTTCCATCACGCGACCTGGAAGGAGGACACGGCATATCAGCTGCAGATCCTTTCCGACGAGGGCGTGGTATATGAGGAGATGTTCAACGGCAAGCACCCGCAGGCCGTTTCCATCGAGGTGCAGAAGCGCCGCTTCTACCGCGTGGTGGTCTGGGATCTCACCCACCGCTACCGCGTGTGCGTCAGCAACCCCATCTGGTTGGATCTGGACGAGGAATAAACAAAAAGCCGCCTTCGGGCGGCTTTTTGTTTATTAGGGGAAACTTTTGTTGTCCTCGCCTTATGGCGAGCACGACGACACACCTTTGGTGGTCGCGCAAAAGGTCCCCCCCGCTTAGAACAATCTGTTTTTTGTGCATTTTTGCATTTTGCAACATCCCACGCGTGCGCGCGCTAAATTATTGGTAAAATAACACAAAAAATATCGCAAAAAATATTGACAACCCCCATTTCCTGTGATAGAATAACCGTGAAGTAGAAAATTCGCGCTTCAAATTCTATTTTAATCGGAGGAAAATTATGAACCAACTGCCCAAGGGCTACTATGCCGTTCAGTGTCTTGCAGACGACGTTCCCGAATTGGTAGCCGACTCCTTTACCTACAAGGGAGTGACCTATGCAGCAGAGGTTGGTGTCAACCTGTTTCCCACCATTGCCGCAGCGCTTGCTGCAGCCACCGAAATTCCGGACACCGTTCTGGAAGGACTTGATTACGAAAAATTCGAGGCACCGGTCATTCTGCTTTCCACGGGTAAGCACGGCGTAGGCCGCAAGGGTCCCAAGGATCGCATCATCTTTGACCGCTCGATCTACATTCTGGGCGAGCAGGCCGGTGTGAACCCCAACCTGCCCTCTGAGGATCCGATGCAGCCCCAGCCCCTGAACCCTGCACGTGCAGGCGGCGACGAGACTGAATCGAATCTGCGCGGCGGCTATGACTTCGGCTGTGCTTATGCCAGCTCCCCCGATATTTCTATTCTTGTGATCGACGGCGTTGTCACCACCAGAAGCTGGCGCTTCGGTGAATGGCGCGGCAATCCCAACTGCGATATTACCGTTATTTTCAGAAATATCATCCATCATTCTCCCGACGGACATACGCTGTACTCCTTCTCTACCATTCGAGAGGACAATCCTCACCACCGCACCGCGCTGCTTGAGAACATCCGTCTTGACAAGGACTTCTTCGATTGCGGCTACGGCGGACTTTTGTTCGGTATCAACAGCGAAAAATTGACGGTCAAGAATCTGTGCGTGGACGGCACGACGCAGATCTTCGGCTTTTCCAACATTCCGCGTACCTCCTCCTGCTGTGCGGTGAACGCGGACGTGACCGAGATCAAATTCGTGGATTCCTTCATCCGCAATCTGCGCGGTGAGAACGGCATCTGCATGAATTGCCCCAACGTCGGTGGACGCGCCGTGGAGCTTTCCTTCGAGAATTCCACCATCATCAACGGCTCCCGCGAGAACGAGCCCACCTTCCTGCTTGACCTGTTGAACGACCGTTGCGCGCTCAAGCTCAAGGACTGCCGCGTGGTTGACGAGCGCGGCAACAAGAGCCCTGCCATCGAGATCCGCGGCACGGGCAGCAATATTCAGATCGAGAACACCACGATCGAGGGTTATGCCGCGATCAGCGGTCCCTATGCCGTTCCCCCCTCCGATGCCCCCGCAAAGGTAGAGAATAAGGCAGAGGATTGGACGACCACGACGGCAGACGCACATCGCGTGGTCGGTACCGATAAGGCGGACTTTTCCGCGATCGACGCGTACTATGCGGACTGCAACCCCTACTACGGCGACCTGCACACGCACTCCAATTCCGGCGGTACCAGCGACGGTCACACCCCCATCGGCGAATGGGTCGGCAAGATGGACGAGGTCGGTCTTGACTTTGCCGTGCTGGTTGACCACCGTCAGATGCGCGGTTACTTCCTGCCCGAGTGGAGCGAGGAGCGATTCGTATACGGCACCGAGCCCGGTACCAGCATCAAGGAGATGGGCGATCCCGACGCTGCGATGACTACGATGCACTATAACATGGTATTCCCGCACAAGTACGGCCTTGCCATGGTGCTTGCCAACTTCCCCGAGTTCAAGTTCCAGGGCGACGAGCTGACCGGTAAATTCGGCTATCCCAGCTTTACCCTTACGCGTATCCGCGAGCTGAACGACTATATCCGCTCGATCGGTGGCGTGCTTTCTCACGCACATCCCAAGATCCTGATGGCTTCCGCCGACCCGCTTGACTACTATCTTGGCGAGTGGTCCTATCTGGAGATCTTTACCTGGTGCTATGACTCCGGTGCTTCCTACAAGAATTACGATCTGTGGTGCGAGATCCTTGCAAAGGGCAAGCATATGTATGCTTCCGCCGGCTCGGACACGCACAGCGCGGTCAACGCCAACTGCCTGTCTACCTTCTACACCAAGAAGCGTTTCCATACTGACTTTATGGATCGCATTCGTGTGGGTGACTACGCTGTGGGCGGTATCGGTCTGAAGATGATGATCGACGGCAACCCCATGGGCTCGCAGATCGAGTACAAGGACGGCATGAAGCTCAGCCTTCGCGTGGATAACTTCCACAAGAAGGTCTGGCGTCCCGACACCGCTTACGAGCTGCAGGTCTGGACGGACGAGGGCCTTGCTTACGCCTCTATGTTCAACGGCAAGGAGCCCCAGGAGCTGACGCTGGAGGTACAGAAGCGCAAGTTCTATCGCGTGGTGATCGAGGACCTGACGCACAAGTACCGTGTGCTGGTGGGTAACCCCATCTGGCTTGACAAGGAGCCTGCTGCGCCTGCTGAGGCTTAATCGGGCAAAAAGCTTTTAAGCTCCCCCGCGCCATAATGGCGTGGGGGAGCTTTTTTTCGAAAGTGCCATAACGGTGCGGTTTTTGGCGTTTTGATGTCGAAAATGGTACGCTGCGTGTTTGTCTTGACAAAATGCAAGGAAAGGTATATAATGTGAATGTAAGAAATGCTCTGCCGCGCTTGCAGGGCAGAGAGGAGGCGCTTATGTCTATTCACGAATCCGGTGAAAATTATCTGGAGCAGCTGCTGCTGCTTTCCAAGGAAAAGGAAAAGGTGCGCGCGGTGGATCTGTGTGCGGCGCTGGGCTTTTCCCGCCCTACCGTCAGCGTAATGCTGCGCGAGCTGCGTGCAAACGGCTTTGTGAGTGTGGCGGATAACGGCGCGCTTTCCCTCACCGAAGCGGGCGCAACGCTGGCAACCAAGATCTATGAGCGGCATTGCCTGATCTGTGATGCGTTGGTGGCATTGGGTGTGTCCCGCGAAACCGCAAAGGCAGATGCCTGTAAGATTGAACACGATATCAGTGAGGAAACGCTGGCGTGCCTGCGCGCCCATCTGGAGCGCGTAAGGGGGAGCAAGGGCGAATGAAGCACGTGGATATTTATACAGACGGCGCGTGTCGGGGCAATCCCGGTCCCGGTGGTTGGGGGGCGGTGCTGGTCTATGGTAAGCACGAGAGGGAGCTTTCGGGCGGGGAAGCGCATACGACGAATAACCGCATGGAGCTGCAGGGCGTCATTGCTGCACTTTCCGCGCTGAAGGAGCCTTGCGAAGTAACACTTACCTCGGACTCGCGCTATGTGATCGAGGCGATCAATGAAAAATGGGTCTACGGCTGGCGTGAGCGCGGCTGGCGCAAGGCGGACAAATCTCCCGCATTGAACGTGGATCTTTGGGAGATCCTGCTCGGGCTTCTGGAAAAGCACACGGTCACCTTTGTGTGGGTCAAAGGGCACGCGGGACACCCGTTTAACGAGCGCTGTGACAAGCTGGCAACGGCGTTTGCGGATAGCTTTGCACAGTAAATAATATTGAAAAGAAATTACGCGTAAGAGAGGCTTGCCTTGCTTTTTGTGGGAGGCAAGCCTCTCTTTTTGCGCTTGAAATTCCGTGTAAATATTAACGAAATATGAACGAAATCGAGCGTAAAAGGGAAACTTTTGAAAAAACCAAAAATTAACATATTGTTCATAATTTGTGTTTGCTGTCCAAAAACAGGGGGACAGAAAGTGGCGAAAAGACCGCTTGTGTTTACAGATGTTGGTCAGTTGCACGAAAATATGGCGAAAACAGGGCGAGTTGTGCAAACTCTCTTGACAAATTGCTACGATTGTATTAAAATTATATACAAGATATATTTCTCTCGCCCGTGATGTGCGAGAGGGGGTATCATTCTCACACGAGAAGGAGAAAGGTTATGAAAAAAACACTTGCACTTCTGATCGCGGTTCTAATGGTGGTGGCAATGCTGCCGTTGTCCATTCTGACCGCAGCTGCTGAAGAGCCCGTTGAAAATTTCTTCGCGGTGTACGACACAGCAGACGAATTGGTCGGTTCCTACGCCACACTGGCGGATGCGGATGCGGCTTTGGCTGAAGGCTATACCTTGAAGCTGTTGAAGAACTACACTGCTACCGAGCCCTACGCTTGGGGCGCAGCACGCACAGACGCAGACCCCATCTGGTTTGTGGTCGACGGCAACGGCTTTTCCATCACCTATGAGGGTGAGGGCGCTGCCTGGACCTTTGGTGCAAACCGTGCCGACGAGGGTGTTATGCTGGTGAATGTTAAAATCGCTGCTATGAACGGCGTAGCTATCGAGATCAGCAACGGCACCGAGTGTATTGTTGAAAGCGGTATGTACATATCCGTCGGTCGTGCCGTTGTGCGTACGGTAGCGGGTGCTTCTGCCAGCAATCCCGCGTCCCTGACCATTACCGGCGGTGAGTTCATCCTGGGCCCCGCAGATGATGTGCAGGCTTCCGATGCTGTTATTACCAACGGCGATGCCGGTAACGTTTACATCTACGGCGGTACCTTTGTTAACAGCAACGATACCGTGAACGGTGCGACTTACTCCGAATACGTTCTGAAGCACACCAACGCTGCAGGCGATTTCAAGATCTACGGCGGCATTATGATGGGCACCGGTGTACAGAAGGGCTTCTACAAGCCTGCTAACACCGCAGCCACCGCGGGCATTTCGCTTCCCGCAACGGAGCTCCCGATCATCAAGGGTGTAACCGCTTCGTATAATTATATGGGTCGCGATTTCTACTACTCCTCTTACGGCGCAGCCGAGGGCGATGCACTGCTTGTTCCGATGCTTGCTCCTGCTGCAAGAGCAGAGGTTGTAATCACCGAGGTTGAGGGTAGCGATCCCGAAGTAAGTGTGAACCTTGTCTTCGTTACTAATGTAAGCAACGATCTGATGGCTGCTATGCAAACCTGGGCACGCGCCAAGGCAGATGCCGCAGGTGTTGATGCCGACTCTTGGGAAATTGATTTTGGCACCCTGGTCACTCTGGAAGATGTTTTCGTGCTTGCGGAAGGTTCCTTTGAGAAGGTGCTGGCACTTCAGGAAGAGGCTGGCGACCAAGCGCAGCTCTGCCAGATTTCCATCATCTCCGGTTCCGATGATGTTGTCCCGACTGCAAATGGCTATGAGCTCCTTACCCGTGTAGAGGGCTTTGATCCTGAAGTTAAGGAAGTGAACTTTGTAGCCGTTCCCTTCATTGATCTTACGATTGAGGGTCAGGGGACCGAGCGCATCTACGGTGAGTTCAATATGACCACCGGTATGAATTGCATGGCCGATGTTGCTGCAAATGCTCTGCGTGATAACGCCGCTCAGATCGTTGGCGATTATCAGTACCCCAGCATTATGGTGGAACAGGCGTTCAGCCGTTATACCGAGGCTCAGCAGCAGATCCTGCTTGAATACCTTGCACACGAGCATGTCTTCAATTTCCGCGGCGAGTGCATTGCTGATGATTGCACCGAGGACGTTTGCGAAACGCTGGAAGAGGAAACTGCAGCTCCCTTCTATACTGAAAACGGCTCTGAGCAGTTCTTCGAGCTTGAGCTTGAGGAAGGCGTCCGCTATGTCTTTGGTCTTCTCAATGACAACGCGAGCTATGAGCTTTATGACGAGAACGGCAATGCCTGCACCGTGACCAACGGCATCGTGGCTCCTGCCGCAACCGGTACCTACTACTTGCGTGTGATCGGCGAAAAGACCGCTAGCAACGCAGTGCTCTTCTCTCATATCCATGATGTAGATTATCTTGGCGAATGTGCCGTTTGTGCAGAAAACGTTTCCGCAGAGGCTACGGTTGGCGCTAATAACAACTGGGTTGCCGTAAAGGGTAACACTTACGTGCTTCACGTTGAGCTTGAGGCTGGCACGGTCTATGCGATGAGAGCAATGAATGGCAGCTTCACGCTGTATAACGCAGACGGTGAGGCTCAGACCGTTACGGACAACGTCTTCGTATGTCCTGAGGAAGGCTCCGGTACCTATTATATTATGGTGCAGGCAAACTACACCGGTACGGTGACGATGCAAATCGCGCATATTCACCAGTACGATTACACCGGTCTTTGCGCATACTGCGGTGACAACCTGGGCGTGCAGCTGAACGGCGTATATGCTTACAGCGAATCTCAGAGAGTGAAGGCTGGCGAAAAGCTTTACATGAGCATCAGACTTGAGGCTGGTAAGACTTATAGCATCGTTGCAAACGGCTACGTGGGTAGCTTCACGCTGTATGATGAGGCGGGCACGGAGCAGACGCTGAGCAACGGTTCGACCTTCGCGTGCGCGGCAGACGGTATATATTATCTGAAGGTCAACGTGCAGACCGATACCAATGCACAGATCCGCTTTGAGGTGGATCACGGTGCGGAATGTACCTATAATAATAAGGGTGAATGTACGTTCACACATGCAAACTATGAGGGCACGCAGGTCGAAGTCAGCTGCGGCAAGACCAACCGTACCCGCATTGAGGACGAAGCAACTAAGACTGCAACCATTCTTCCCGGCGAAAAGGGTCACTTCGTCCTGGATTACGCCTCTGCCGGCGTGACCTACCACATCAGCCTTGCCGGTGGTTTGAACTACACCTTCTATAAGGCAGACGGCACCGCTTTGACGGGCCTTAGCGAAATAGTTGCGGAGAATTTCGCCATCGTTACCTACACAAGCGCAGCCGATGCCACCATCTATATGGTTCTGGAGAATACAGGTGATACCGCAGTAACTGCTTCTATCGCTGTTGCACACGAGCATATCATCGACCATCGCGGTCAGTGCACGGTAAAGAATACCACCACGGGCAAGACGCCTTCTGCTTGTGCAGAAAGAAGAACGACCACCATTTACGAAGGTGAGACGGTGAATGTTGCGTACACGGAAAATGGTGTTTACCGTTACACCATTCCCATGATGGCGGACGTAGAGTACAGCATCGTTTTCGCGAATGCTGCGGTAACTTGGGAACTCAAGAATACGGACGGCACGACGGTTTACAGCTCCAGCTCTGCGGAGAGCCCCTATATTCCCGCTTCTACAGCAAACCGCTATCTGGTAGTTACGGCAACGGCTGATTCCTCTGAAAACGCCACGCTGCTTGTCAAGGGTCATACGCACAGCTTCAATAACAAGGGTGAGTGTGTTGGTGTAGACTGTGACGAAACCTTCAACAAAAAGATTTTGGTGGCAGGTGTCGAGTATGATGGCTATATGGCAACCGGCGTCCACTACTTCAACGTAGAGATGGAGGAAGGTAACGTTTACGAGCTGACCTTCACGGCAGACGGTGTTACCTACAAGCTTTACAGTGGCGAGAATGCAGACGTTGAGGTAACGCTGACCGACGGCGCATTCACCTGCACCGAAACCGCTACCTACTACTATGTAGTAACTGTGGCAGAGGATATCCCTGCAAACGAAACCTACACTGTTGAGGTTACTGCGGGTGCGTAAAACGCTTCCGGATCGGTAGAAATACCGACAAGAGTATCCCCCAAGACCCAATATGGGTCTTGGGGGATTTTTTTGACATTTCAATTGCTTTTTTTTGTATTTTGTGGTACAATGAATATGATTAGTGTAACCTTGGTAAAGGAGTGATCGTATGAAGGACGTTTTGCGTGTGGCGTTGGCTGTTCCTGCCCTGCGGGTAGCGGACGTAAGCTTTAACACGGAACAGATCAAAAAGCGGATTGACGAGGCGGCGGAAAAGGGGGCTACCCTTGTGGCATTCCCTGAGCTTTCGCTTACGGGGGCAAGCTGCGGTGACCTGTTTTTGTCGGATCTCTTATGTGCGCGCGCCGCTGAGGCGCTTTGCGAGCTGGCGAGTGCTGTTCCTGCACAGATGATGGTGATCGTTGGTGCGCCGCTTGTTGTAAACGGACAGATCTATAATTGTGCCGTGGCGCTTGCCGAGCAGCAGATCCTTGGCGCTGTGCCGAAGGGCTATCTGTGTGCTAAGAACGGCGAGGGACGTTGTTTTGCTTCCGGCGAGGATCTTCGTGCTACGCTGACTTCGGTTGGCTGCTTTACGTTCCCTGTAGGAAACGAGCTTTTATTCCGTGCAAAGGACGGTACAGCGCTTGCTGTAACATTTGCTGAAAGTGAAAGCGCACCCGTTTCCAATGCCGCCCTTGCCGCTATGGCGGGCGCCGAAATTGTGGTCGAGCTTGGTGCAGAAAATGCGCAGATCGGTGCGCGTGAGGCGCGCCGTACGCGCATTCTGGCAACCTCCGAGAACGCGATTTGTGCCTATTTGCGTGTAAGTGCGGGTAAGGATGAGTCTACCGCAGACCTCGTGTATGCAGGCGAGGCAATGATGGCACTGAACGGCAGTATGTTGGAAGAAAACAGCGCGATTGCGGATGGTGATTATCTGCTCACGTCGGATCTTGACCTTGGGCGTGTGCGCTATGATCGCCGTCATAATCGTACCTTTGCGGCAGCTTGTGCGCGCTATGAAAACGAATACGAGAGCGTACATTACGATAATTGTCTTTGCCTTTCTGAGGGAGAGATGCTGAAGCTTTCCCGTTTGCCGTTCATTCCGGACTGTGCTGCTGAGCGTGAGACCCGTGCGGCACAGATCTTTGAGATCCAGGCAACGGCACTGGCACGTCGACTTTCGATTGTGGGCGGTAAGCTTGTGGTTGGTATTTCGGGTGGGCTTGACTCCACGCTGGCGGTATTGGTTGCCGTGCGTGCTATGGAAATGCTGGGACTTCCCGCGACGAATATCACCGCTGTGACGATGCCTTGCTTCGGCACAACGGATGAAACCCTGAATAATGCCCTGGAATTGATGAAAACGCTTGGTGTGACCACGCGTACTGTTTCCATTAAGGACGCTGTGCTGCAGCATTTCAAGGATATCGGCCACGACCCCACAGATTTCTCGGTGACTTATGAGAACGCGCAGGCTCGCGAGCGCACGCAGGTTCTGATGGATATTGCCAATCAGGTGGGCGGCATCGTGCTTGGCACTGGCGATCTTTCTGAGCTGGCGCTCGGCTGGTGCACTTACAACGGTGACCACATGAGTATGTATGGCGTGAACGCAGACGTGCCCAAGACACTGGTGCGTTGGGTCATTGCGGCGCTTGCCGAAACGAAGGCGTTTGCAGCCGCTGCAGCGGTGCTGCAGCGCATTCTGGATACCCCGATCAGCCCTGAGCTTTTGCCCCCTGATGCGGTGGGTAAGATCGCGCAAAAGACGGAAGATATCGTGGGTCCCTATGCCCTGCACGACTTTTTCCTGTTCTGGGCGGTGCGCTATCAATATACGCCGGAGAAGCTCTTCCAATTGGCAAAAATCGCCTTTGTGGGCGTATTTGACGGTGTCACGATCAAGAAATGGCTGACTGTGTTCTGGCGCCGCTTCTTCAATCAGCAATTCAAGCGCAACTGCTTGCCCGACGGCGTCAAGGTCGGTTCTGTGGGACTTTCACCCCGCGGCGACTGGCAAATGCCCTCGGACGCTTCTGCTGCACTTTGGTTGCAGGAAATTGAGAATATTGACGCGTAATTGCAAAAAAGGACGGAAAACAGATGGAATTGAAAGGATTAAAAGCGATATTCCTTGGGGACAGCATTACTGAGGGATATCGCGCCAGCACGTTTGATAATGCCTACTGGCAGGTATTGGGTAGAAGAACGGGGCTTGAGGTGAAGGGGTACGGCGTTGCGGGATCCCGCATCGCCCGCCAGGCACCGAGCGACCCGCCGCAGTCGTACGATGAGGATTTTGTCCTGCGCGCAATGCGGATGGACAAGGATGCGGATATTGTGTGCGTGTTCGGTGGAACGAATGATTTCGGTCACGGTACAGCGCCCATCGGAAAGCCTACCGACCGCGATCCCTATACCTTTTACGGTGCGGTGAACAATCTGTTTCGCACGCTGATCGAGCGCTATCCGCACTCTTTCATCTTTGTAATGACGCCTTTGCACCGCACGCACGAGGATGAACCCGCCTTCAATACGAAAAATCCGAATTCGCTTGCTTTGATTGAATACGTACGCATTATTCGTGAGGTGGCAGAGAAGTACGGACTTCCCGTGTTGGATCTCTTCCGGATGTCGGGAATGTTCCCCGGCGTGCAACAAGTCCGTGAAGACTATATGCCGGACGGACTTCACCCCAATGACCGCGGGCACGCGCGATTGGCGGGCATTGTCGAGCAGTTCCTTCGCAACAGCTATTACGAAAAATGTTAATTGAAATCGCCTCTTTGCATCCGCAAAGAGGCGATTTTTTTATTTGTTTTGGAAAATATAAATTTTGCAGAATTTAAAAACTGGAAAAACAATGATAAAAACTGGAATTATTTTGCATTAAAACTGCATGCAGCAGACATTCCTTGTGTGGTCGGCTCTCCGCCGATCACGGTGCCGCTTTCGCCTGTGAGCGCTTTTGCCGCGTTTTGCAGTGATGCGATCACCGCGCGTCGTCCGGGCGCGCTTTTGGCAAAGGCGATCGCAGCCTGCATCTTGGGGAGCATACTGCCGGGGGCAAAATGTCCCTCTTCGCAGTAGCGCTCTGCTTCCTCTACGGTGATATGCGTAAGCTGCTTTTCCTCGGGAGTGCCGTAATTCAAGCAAACGCGATCCACCGCGGTGAGGATAAAGAGCGCGTCGGCGCCGATCTCCTCAGCCAGCTTCTCGGCTGCAAGATCCTTGTCGATCACGGCTTCTAGACCCACGTAGTCGCCGGGGGCGCGCTTGATGACGGGAATGCCGCCGCCACCGCAAGCGATGACAACGAACTCGTTGTCAAGCAGATTGCGGATCGAGCGAAGCTCGACAATGTGCTGCGGCTTCGGGCTTGCCACCACACGGCGGTAACCACGCCCCGCATCCTCTTTGAAATGGAGGGTGGGGTCTTTTTCTTCCATCGCTTTTGCTTCTTGTTTGGTATAAAAGCTACCGATGGGCTTGGCGGGGTGCAGGAAGGCGGGGTCTTCATGCGACACCTCCACGCGTGTTACGACTGTGGCGACCTGCCAGGGCATGCCGCGACGGCGAAGCTCGCGCGAAAGCCCCGCTTGCAGATGATAGCCGATATACCCCTGGCTCATCGCCGTACATTCACCAAGCGGCATTGGCGCGATGCGGTCGGTCTGCTTGGCTCCCTCGGCAAAGGCGAGATGCGTCATTCCCACCTGCGGACCGTTGCCGTGTGTGACGATGATCTCCCAGCCGTTGCTGATGAGATCAATGAGCGCGCCTGCGCCCGCTTCAATGCGCGTTTGCTGCTCCTCTGCGCTGTTCCCGAGGGCATTACCGCCAAGCGCCACTACGATGCGCGGCTCCATTATGCTTCTCCCTTCGGTACCTGCTGGGTGATGCAATGGATATTGCCGCCACCAAGCAGAATTTCACGTGCATAGATGCCGACCACGCGGCGGTCGGGAAAGGCTTCCTCCAACGTTTTTTGCGCGCGTTCGTCGTTGGGATCGCCGAACTTGGGAAAGAGCACGCCGCCGTTTACCACGTAGAAATTGGCATAGGAGGCGGCAAGACGGTCACCCTCCTTGCGGGGGAGCGTACCCTGTACGGCATCCACGCCCTCGCTTTCCTCGCGCGTGATGGTCACGGGAGAGGGTAGCACCAGCTTGCGTACCTTGAGCTTTCTGCCCCTTGCATCAGTTTCCTTTTCCAGAATGGCAAGGTTTTCTGCACTGATCTCATATTGCGGGTCGGTTTCATCCTCGCACCAGGCAAGCACGCATTCGCCGGGAGCGGTGAAGCTGAAAATATTGTCCACGTGTCCGTTGGTTTCGTCCAGATAAATACCGCGTTTCAGCCAGATGATCTTTTCTACGCCAAGATATTCGCGCAGATTTTCCTCGATCTCGGATTTCTTGAGGTCGGGGTTGCGCCCGTCGCTGAGAAGGCATTCCTCGGTCACCACTACGGTACCCTCGCCGTCGGTGTGGATCGAGCCGCCCTCCAATACGAACCCCTCGGTACGGTAACGATCTGCGCCCTCTAATTCGCAGATCTTCTGTGCTACGGCGTCGTCCTTATCCCAGGGGAAATACAGTCCGTCCACAAGACCGCCCCACGCGTTGAATTCCCAATCCACGCCACGGATCTCGTGTCCGTTTGTGACAAACGTAGGGCCGCAATCGCGTACCCACGCGTCGTCGTTCGACATTTCCACCACGCGCACAGCTTCGGGCAGCATCGCACGGGCGTTGGCGTACTGATCGCCACTTACGCATACCGTGATGGGTTCAAATTGCGAGATCGCGGTTGCAACCTCGGTAAAAACGCGCTGTGCGGGCTTGCCGCCAAGGCGCCAGTTGTCGGGACGCTGCGGCCAGATCATATAGCTGCCGCGATGCGCTTCAAACTCCCCCGGCATACGAAAACCGTCCCTACGTGGTGAGGTTTTTAATACTTTCATAAGCTTTCTCCTTTAATTACTTTGCGTGATACGGCGTCTGTTCCGTCTTGTTCTGCCCGTGCCTGCGGCAATCCATTCACCCACACCGATGGCGATCAGCGTGCCGAAAAGAAGTGGGATCTTTTCCGAAAGCTCCGCGCGGGAAAAGGGCACGATGGCAAAGATCACGGCAAGAATGACAAGCAGCATCGGGACATAGGTCATCAGTGCAAGACGCACGTGACCGCCGCCCACGCGGAAGGGACGCGGGGTATCGGGATCAATTGCGCGCAGCTTGCGGAACGCGGGGAACAGCATAATATAGGAAAGCAGAAGCGTCACCATATTCAGCGCAAAAAAGCTCCAGAACACGTCCTCGGAGGGGATAAAGGGGGCGATCAGCACCACCGCCGAGGCGATCACGCCGTTGGTGAGATTGGCGCCGATAGGCATACCGCGCTTGTCGGTTTTGGCAAGGACGGGAGGCAAAAGTCCCTCTTTTGCCGCATAGCAAGCCACATTGTTGACGCCAAGCGACCAGGAAAGCAGATTGGCTGCCAGTGTATAAAGAAAGATGATCCCGATGGGCACAAGCAAGAAGCTCAGGTTTTCGCCGAGCAACAAGCGGAAGCTGTCCAGAATGCCTCCCGAGGCGGAAAGCTCCTCGGTGGGCACCGCCACGCCGATGCCGAAGGCGGCAAGCAGATAGAAAAAGGCAATGATGATACCGCCCAAAATGATGGCAAGCGGAATTTCGCGCTTGGGGGTGCTCATTTCCGAGGCAAAGGTTGTTACGACCTCAAAGCCGAGGAAATTGAACAGGATGACCGAAACGAAGGAAAGACCTTGCGAATTAAAGGAGGGCAGAAAAGACTGGAACGTATATGCGTTTGCCGAGCCGCGTGTCAGTGCCACGTAGATGCCAAGCCCGCCGATCGACAGCATCAAAAACGCCTTAAGGATTGCTGCGATATTGAGGATCCACTTGCTTTCGCTGATCTTGTAGTTGCTGATAAACACCACCAGCCAAATGAAGGAGAGCTGGAGGAAAAGCAGCCCCAAAACAGGAAATTCTCTACCCGTTAGGCTACTAATAATATCGGTGAAGAGCACCGCAAGCGAGCCGAGCCACAGTGAGAAGTTGATATAATAGTAGAAAGAAACGCGGCTACCCCAGCGACGCCCGAAGGCGCGTGTTACCCAGTCGCAGATGCCGCCCTCACCCTCATAGGTGGTACCAAGCTCCGCAGAAATAAGACCGTACGGCAGGAAAAAGGCGACCAGCAGAAACAGCCACCAGAAAAACTGTGCGTTGCCGATCGCGGCGGCGGGGGCGGAGGATTCCACCACCAGCACCACGCACACCGCCGCGAGCACCGCGTCAAACAATCGAAATTTTTTTGCTTTTTCGGCCATAAGCGCTCCTTACAGGATATTGAACAGTGTTTCGGCAAGCGCTGCTTTTGCGGCGCAATGCTTGTGCTCGTAGCCGATGCGGTCACGCAAGAGATACACAAGGATGCCGCGCATGGCGGTAAGACGGTTCTAAGTCGGATCGTAGC
>JAZRFS010000125.1:0-31039 GCA_045643765.1 Eubacteriales bacterium | reverse complement strand
TTACCCGCGCGTAAGGAAAATAGAAAAGGGCTCGCATTTTGCGAGCGCCTTTCTGTTTTTGAGCATATTTTCACGGGGCACGCAGAGTTCGATGCAAAAGGCGTGATCTTGATGCGAAGGCGTATAACCACATACGTCGAGTGTCAAGATCGCGCTTTTTTGCGAAATAGAAAGCCCGTTTTTTATTCCACGTCTGCGGCAGCGACCACATCCGCCTCTCCAAACAGATCCGCAAGCACCACATCCCCGATATGCACGGGAGCGCTGACGCGCAGATCGCGCAACAGCGGTATGGCCTCGAGCAGCTTGTGCTTGGAGATGGGCTTGCTTGTTTTCACGGGCAAAAGCGCCTTGCGGTTAGAAAGCCGCACGGTGCTTGTCAGCGTGCGCGTGGGATGCGTCAGCTCCGCCTCTGCATATGCTTTTCCGCGCGGGCAGGTATTGCCCGCGATGGACAAAACCTCCCCGTTTTCCGCTTGCTCGGCAACAAGCGCACAGCCCATCGGGCAAACAATACAAATCAGTTCCCTTTTCATACGCACACCTCCTCGGTCAGGATCTCGGCACGCTCACCAAGCGCCGCCACGATGTCAGCGGGAAGTGTGATGCACTCCATTTCCCCCGGTGCCATTTTGCGTTTTTTCTTTTCAAGCAACACCTTGCCATCGCAGCACACGCGGATCACGGCGTTTTGCATCACGCGCCCCACGCGGAAGTACACGCGCACCTCGCCCGCATTTTCGCTGATGCGCTGCGGTACGGTATAGCGCACGCCGCCCTCGGCGCTGAGAACGGTGCTTTTCGCGGTGCGCCTCTGCCCCCCCGCCACATATGTGGCGGCAGATCGACCTGCCAGCTCCGCTTCCTCAGTCACGAAGTCCACCAGGTCGTGCACATGCAACACATTACCGCAGGCAAACACGCCCTCCCGCTCGGTTTCGCGACATTCGTTCACCGTGGCACCTCCCGTCACGCGGTCAAGTGTGATCCCCGCACTTTTGCTGAGCTCATTTTCGGGGATCAAGCCGCAGGAAAGCAGCAAGGTGTCACAGGGAATATACTCGCTCTCCCCCTCGATGGGCTTTAAGCTTTCGTCCACTCGAGATACGGTCACACCCTTGATGCGCCCCTTGCCGTGAATTTTCGACACGGTATGGCTTAATTTCAAGGGAATGTCAAAATCCTGCAAGCATTGTACGATATTGCGGTTCAGACCGCCCGAATAAGGCATCAGCTCGCACACGGCGCGCACACGCGCGCCCTCCAGCGTCATGCGGCCCGCCATAATAAGACCGATGTCACCCGAGCCGAGGATCACCACATCCTTGCCCGGCATCAGCCCCTTGATATTGACAAAGCGCTGCGCCGCACCTGCCGTATAAATTCCCGCAGGGCGTGCACCGGGAATGTTCAACGCGCCGCGACTGCGCTCGCGGCATCCCATCGCAAGTATGATGGCCTTTGCCCTTATGTGCTCCACGCCGCCCGTAGCGCTCATCAGCGTGATGATCTTTTCGGGAGAAATGTCCAGCACGATGGTGTTCAGCAGATACGGGATCTGCTTTTCCACCACCTCATGTGCATAACGCGCAGCGTATTCGGGTCCCGTCAGCTCCTCGCCGAAGCGGTGCAAGCCAAATCCATTGTGAATACACTGCTGCAAGATACCGCCCAGCGCGCCGTCGCGCTCGACGATCAGAATATCCCTTGCGCCTGCCTCATAGGCACCGAGCGCGGCCGCCATCCCCGCAGGGCCGCCGCCAACGATCAGAATACCGCATTCTCTCATAACAGCTCGCCCTCCTCCTTGGTATATCCGCGCAAAAGCTCTGAGCTCGCGCCGAATTTTGTGACCTCGGTCACACTACATCCAAGCTCCTCGGCCAAAATTTCGGTAATGTAAGTGGTACAGAAGCCGCCCTGGCAGCGCCCCATGCTTGTGCGCACGCGGCGCTTGACGGCATCCAGCGAGCGCGCGGGGGGATTTCGGCGGATCGCCGCGCGAATCTCGCCCTCGCTGACGACCTCACAGCGGCAAATGATATGACCGTAGGCGGGGTCCTTCCTTATCATTTCGTTCTTTTCCTCATCGCTCATTTCCGAGAACGCGCGGTAGGATGCGCGCTTTCCGCAAAAATCCGTTTTTTTCACGCAGGAAAGCCCTTGTGCCTGCAACAGCGAGATCAGCTCCTCGGCGATCGCAGGTGCGGAGGAAAGTCCGGGCGAATCAATGCCAATGGCGTGTACCACGCGCGGCGAAGCCGCGCTTGCCTCGATCACGAAGTCATCGCCCCCCTCCAGCGAGGCACGCAAGCCCGTAAAGGAGGTGATGATCGAACGCCACGGAATCTGCGGCACGCTCTGCTCGGCGGCACGGCGAATCACGGCAAGCCCCGCGGCACTGGTGTCGCGGTGGTCGCGATCACGGTTCTCCACCTCCACCGAGGTGGGACCGATCAAAATATTTCCATCTGCCGTGGGTGAGACCAATATGCCCTTGCCTGCGGCAGTCGGCACCTGAAACAGTGTGTGCGAGCAAAGCCCACTTTCGCTATGATCCAACAACATATATTCGCCCATACGGGGGATCAGATTATATCCCTTATCCCCCACCATCGCTGCCACGCGGTCGGCAAACAGCCCCGCGCAGTTGACGATGTAACTGCTTTCCACCTTGCGATCACCCGCATAGATCACATACCCGTCTGCGGTACGGCAAATGTGATCCACCTCGAAATTGCAGATCAGCTTCACGCCGTTATCCATCGCATTACCCACGGCGGCTATCGTCAAGCCATAGGGACACACGATGCCTGAGCTCGTACAGCGAAGCGCTGCCACGACCTCACGGGACACATTCGGCTCCAGCGCGAATATCTCCTTGCGCGAAAGCAAGGAAAGCCCCGCCACACCGTTTTGGAGCCCACGCTCATAAAGCGCACGCACATGCGCCGCCTCTTTGTCGGAAAAGGCCAGCACAAGCGAGCCGTTTTGCTTGTAAGAGACACCAAGCTCTGCTGTAAGAGCAGGCATCATCGCCGTTCCCTTTAAATTCAATTTTGCTTTTTTCGTATTTGGTACGGGATCGAACCCCCCATGCACGATACCGCTGTTGGCACGCGAGGCGCCTGCCGCCACATCGTCGGCACGCTCCAAAAGTCCCACACGCAGCTCGTAACGTGACAGCTCTCTTGCTACAAGCGCGCCAACCACGCCTGCACCGATCACCACAACATCAAACTTCATAAGCGCTGTTCCTTTCTGTCCGTTTTTACATGTATTATTGTATCACGAAATGCACAAAAATTGATAGCACTATCTTGTTGGAAGATTGACTATTTTTTAACTATATTGCACCGAAACGCGCAAAAACAGGGCGGATTGTTAAAGTTATAGCAATCTTGATATCAATATTTTACAAGTCCGGATTTTAGGCATTATAACAAAACCGCCGCCAAGCATGCTCGGCGGCGGTTTTGTTTCCCTTTAATTTTCCATGATAGCTTCGATCGCGCCAAGGCACGCGCTGCGCAGTCCACTGTGCTCCAGTGCGGCAACGCCCTTGATGGTAGAGCCTGCGGGCGAGCAGACCATATCCTTCAGCACACCCGGGTGCAAGCCCGTTTGCTGCTGCAGCTTGGCGCTTCCCTTCACGGTCTGGGAGACCAACTTATATGCCTTATCGCGGGGCAAACCGTAGTATACACCTGCGTCGGCAAACGCCTCGATCAGCAGATCCACAAAAGCAGGTCCGCAGCCGGAAAGCGCACCGC
The DNA here is from genome assembly GCA_045643765.1 of Eubacteriales bacterium. Taxonomy (GTDB): domain Bacteria; phylum Bacillota; class Clostridia; order Oscillospirales; family CAG-272; genus Firm-07. The sequence continues at coordinate 27,266 of JAZRFS010000125.1, read as the reverse complement.
CGATGCCCATCAAATTGGACGGAAGCGTTTCCACCACGCCAATCGCGGCAAGCAGATCGGTGGCGAAGGCGAGCTCCTTGGCGGTAAAGGTCGTCGTCTTTTCAAACAGGAACATGCCCTCACCTACCATGGCAGGTGTATTGGGCATCACAAACTGTACGCGCACGTCGTCTGCAAGCACGGCGCGGTACTTGGCATGATCCCAGCCAAGCGCGATGGAAAGCAGTGCCTTGCCCGAAAGCGCCTCGCCCATTGCCGCAAGCGCGCCTTCTACGTGATAGGGCTTACACGCCATAATCACCATATCCACGGCTGCGGCAAGCTCCTTCTCAGAGCCGACGGGCGCAAAGCCAAGCTCGTTTGCCATCTGCGCAAGCTTGTCTGCGGCAGGGTCGAACGCATACAGATCGGCAGAAGCCACCTTGCCGGATGCCACAAATCCACGCGCAAGGGCAGTGGCCATATTTCCCATTCCGATAAATCCCAATTTCATCGCAAGTATCCTCCTTGCACTTTAATACTACAATTATACGCCATCTTTTCGCAAATGTCAAGCAAAAAGGCGCTGCGCGCGATGCGCGTAGCGCTTTTTTTATTCAGCGATACCAAGCTTTTGGGCAATATACCCCTCGATGCTGTCCTCACTCAGCCCCAGAACGTGCGCACACTCGCTGTAAAGCAAATGACGTGCAAGGCGTCCGTACTCCATATCCGATACGGGAAAATGCTTGCGCGCAGCGGTCAGCTCCTCGCGGCGGCGGTTGACTGTTTTCATCACACTGACATATCCTTCAGGGCGCAATGCAAAGACCGTGGTACGATAGATCTCGCGCCGTTGCTTTTCCACGGGCACCTGTACAAGCTCGATCTCGGGCATCATCCCGATCAACGCATCAATCTCTTCAGGTGTCATCAAGCGGCGCATCGGCACGCGATCGTTATCCACGGGCGTATAAATGGTAGAGCCCATTGGATTGTGAATGGGGATCAGCAAATAATAGGTTCGCGTGTCGTTTTTGTCGTAAGGGGAGGAGCAGATCTCCTCTACGCGGCAAATGCCGCTGGTGCCGTACACGATGTGTTCGCCTATTTCAAACATTTGTTGATCTCCTTTCTTTGGCACTTTCTAATATTATTTTACCATAATATAACTTTTTATTCAAGGGACAATTTCCCCAAAAAAGCCAAGCCTACATTTGACCATTCCCACAAAATAAAAGCGCCCCTTACACCGTAATTGTCGGTGCAAGGGGTAATTTGTTGTTATTTGGGCAATTTCTCATAAAGTGTTTCCACGATCAGCGTTGTCAGTGCCGCATGACCGCGCAAATTGGGATGCAAAGCCGTGGGGTTTGCCTCGTCCGCGCCATACAGGTGGCAGTTTCCGTAATTGACCGCACCCTTTGCCTGGTCGATCATATCCACGTCAAAATAGTCTGCCAGTGCCGCAAGGCAGATGTTCGCCTTGTTGATCTTTTCTTCCTCACCACTGTGATGATGACTGCGCGTCAGATTGATGATATAGATCTCAGCATCGGGATAGGTCGCCTTCATCTGTGCAAGCGAAAGCGCGTAGGACGCTTCCCAGCTGGTATAGGTTTCGCCAGGAATGATGCTCTCCTTGTTCGCCTCATAGGTGGCGTTCACGCCCACCATCCAATCCGCTACGATCCGGGATCTGTCGCCACCTGCTGCAAGGCGATCGTAAAGATCCGACCAATTCTTGTAGCTGACATCGTTGATGCCCAGATACAAAAGGATCACATCGGGGGTGTTGCCCTCTTTATTATGCAGCTCGGTAGAGCGCACCAGCATATTGTCCTTGGTGGCATCGACATTGTTGTTCTTATCCTGACCTCCGCCATAGACCTTCGAGGAGCTCCAGCCGTTGATCACGCAAAGCTCCATCTCCGTATCCTCGGCAAGGCGCCCCCAGTACATCTGGGTATAATCGTTCAGATAGTTGGCGCTATAGTAGGAACGGTTAAGGGTAAGGATATCATTATACTTGGTGTTATCCGTTACACCCGCAAAGCTGGAGATACTGTCACCGATCAAGGAAAGATATTTGCCCTGATATGCCGCTTTTACGGCAGCCAGCTTCTCGGCATATTCTGCCGCCTCGCGCTCGCGTGCTGCGATGACCTCGGCCTTTGCCTCAACCGCGCCGTAGTCAAATACGAAATCGATCGGGATCGAGTCGCGGTCATAGAAAAGACCGCCCTTATCCTTGCCCTCGCTTCCGCTGAACAGCTGGGCGTGGTAACCCGTTGTCAGCCACTCCTCTTTCCACTCCTTCAGCGCCTCGGGCATTTTGGAAGAAGAGATAGAGGTCGACATTGCCGCCAGCAGGATCGTGTCGCTGCTTACACCAAATGCCAGCGTCTGCGTGTCGCTCAGCTGGATCTCGTACTCTGTCAGATCGACCGTGATGTACTTGAATACATTTCTTTTCTCTGCCTCAAGATCATACTCGGCAGGGTCGATCTTGATCTCGTATCTGGTGACATCCGTCATTCCGGTGCTGATCAGCGCGTTATAGGTGTTTGGCAGCACGAAAAGGGTAAAGGTCAGCAGCCCCTCTTCATCCACTTTTCCCGTTCTGTACACGGGAAGGCTGATCGAATGCAGCTTTTTGCCCGCAAATGCATCATCCGAAATGGAAAACGGTGCATTTGTGTAATCCAAAGCCGAAAAAAACGTCAGATCTTTTTCTTCAAACGCCGCCTTAATGCTTACAAACAGCTCCTCGGGCAGATAATGCTCACCCGTTTCTGCGATATTGCTTTTCGCGCAGGCGATCAGCATCGGCAACAGCATCAAAAGTGCCAGAGCAAGGCACAACAGCTTTCTTTTCATAATAAGCTCCTTTTTGGGTTGATATCAATATTATACCATATTTCAAAATAAAAAGAAATGGGTATCCGAGCACAAAAAATGTGATTTTGGACAACAAACAACAAAAAAGCGGTGCGCCAGCACCGCTTTTTATAGGATCAAAGCACCTTGGCAAGGAAGCCCTTCAAGCGCTCGCTTTGCGGGTTACCGAACACCTCGGCAGGCGAGCCCTGCTCGGCAATCACGCCACCGTCCATAAACAGTACGCGATCAGCGACCTCGCGGGCAAAGCCCATCTCGTGCGTGACGATGACCATCGTCATACCCTCCTCAGCCAGCTGCTTCATCAGATCCAGCACCTCGCCTACCATTTCGGGGTCAAGCGCAGAGGTGGGCTCGTCAAACAGCATCACCTTGGGGTTCATCGCCAGCGCGCGCACAATAGCGATACGCTGCTTCTGACCGCCCGAAAGTGTAGAGGGATACACGTTTGCCTTTTCCTCAAGTCCGATGCGGGCAAGAAGCTTTTCGGCATTCGCGCGAGCCTCTGCCTTGATCTGTTCTTTGGTCGTGGTGATTTCGGTCTTTTCCTGCTTGTTCTTGCGGAACAGGTTCGTAAGGGGCAGGAAGAAATTGCGGCGCTTGGCGCGGCGCAGATTGCGACAGCCCACATACACGGGAGCCAGCATAATGTTTTCCAAAACGGTTTTGTTATTGAACAGGTTGAACTGCTGGAACACCATACCGATCTTTTCGCGGTGGGTGTTGATGTTTACCTTAACGTCGGCAAGATCCTCGCCGTCAAAGAAGATGGAACCCGCCGTGGGATCCTCCATACAGTTCTGGCAACGCAAAAAGGTGGATTTACCGCTACCGGAAGGACCTATAATGGCAACCTTTTCCCCCTCGCGGATCACCTCGTCGATGGCATTGAGAACAAGCAAAGAGCCATAGCGTTTGGTGAGGCCCTTGGTTTCAATCATAATAGAATTAGTTGCGGCGTTCACTTTTTGCAAGTCTCCTTTCCATCAGCTTGATCAGCGTGGCGATCAGTGCCACGATCACGATATACAATGCCGCCATCACCAGATACGGGATCATATACTCGTAGGTGTTATTACCCTGATCCTGGAATGCCTTGGTAATATCCACGGCACCCACGTAACCCACGATCGCGGTTTCCTTGATCAGCGTGATAAACTCGTTGCCCATTGTGGGAAGAATGTTTTTAATTGCCTGCGGTACAACGATCTTGATCATTGCCACCGGGAAAGGCAGACCAACTGCACGTGCCGCCTCCAGCTGACCGGGATCCACCGACTGGATACCGCCGCGCATAATCTCAGAGATATACGCACCGCTGTTCAGACCGAAGATCAGCACACAGGACGCCACAGGATCCAGATGCGCACCGATAAGAGGCAGAAGGATATAATAGCCGAGCAAAAGCTGCACCACGATAGGGGTGCCGCGGAAGAATGCCACGTAAACAGAGCACACCTTTTGGGCATAGCGGGTAATCTTCTTGTAGGGCGGGATCACGCGAACCACAGCGATCAGAGTGCCGATCAGCGAGCCGATCAGGAAGCCGAACAAGGTGATAAGCCCTGTGTTCTTCATACCCTTCAAAAGGATTTTATACCCTTGATTGGTCACAAAATAGTTGTAGAAGAAGCCCCACTTTTTATCAAAGTTGAAGCGGTCGGCAATGGTCAGCGCAAAGAAAACGCCACCCACCGCCACGGCAAGGATGGCCAGAACGTCCATCCAATGCTTTTTCAAAAAATTTTTCATAAAAAGTCCCTTTTTGAATGTATTTGAGAACGCTTATAACGCAGAGAAAGCAAGGCGGGATGCCCCGCCTTGCTTTTTCTTAGCTAAGCTTAGTTAGCTGCGTTGATCTTCTTCACGATCTCCTTCGCGGGACCCTCGTCGATCACCACGTAGGAAACGTTACCGTTCAGAATGTTCTGTACAGCCAGTGCGCCGGTGTTGTAGCCAACGGTATCAAAGCCGAAGCCGTCGAAGCCCCAGTCAGCGTCACCCTTGCAGTAAAGCTCGCCGGTAGTACCGGTCTGCACGCCAACCTTCACGTCCTTGCCGAAGGTCTTGAAGATGTTCTCTACGTCTGCAACGGTCTTGCACTCGTCAAAGGTCGTGTCGTTCTCTGCAACGATCAGCATCTGGGAAGCATCGTAGTAGGGGGTGCAGAAATCAAGGATCTCCATACGCTTCTCGGAAACGGTCAGACCTGCAGCTGCGATGTCGCAGATACCGCCGGTAACGGCAACCTCCTGGCCATTCTCATCCTCGTAGGTACCGCCCTGTGCGGAAACGGACAGACAAACAGCGTCAAAGTTCATGTCGTTGATGTAAAGCTCCTTGCCCAGGTAAGCAGCGAAGGCAGCCATGATCTCCATATCCACGCCGTAGTAGTTAACGCCTTCCTTGTACTCGAAGGGAGCGAATGCAGCGTTGGTGGCAACGATCAGCTGAGAGCCATCGGTCTTCATCTCTGCGGCGGAAACCACAGCAGTGGGAGTGCCATCACCGAAGTACTTGTTCACGATCTCGTTGAACTTACCGTTCGCCTTGATCTCAGCCATGAAGGCGTTGAGCTTGGCAAGAAGCTCGGTGTCGCCCTTCTGAACGGCGAATGCGTACTCCTCTTCGGTCAGCTTGACCTCGATAACCTTCACGCCCTTTACGCTATCGCCACAAGAAGCGAAGCAAGCCACGCAGGTAACCAGCATCAAGCAAGCCAGTGCGAAAGAAAGAATTTTTTTCATGATTTTGTTTCCTTTCAAATTGTTTTGTTGGATTTATACGGGTTTACAACCGATATGCACACATTATAACGCATAAATATGCAGTTGTCAAGTCTTTTTCCGAAAAAATATTCTCAAAATACACATTTTATCACTTTTATATAAAAAGCGCAGTATTTTCCGACGAAAGCAAGGCGGTTTTCGCCACGCGCAGCGTGAATAAGTATTCATTTTGATTGTATTTTTTCAAAAAATATTCGTATTTCACTTTTTCGTCACAGCGGTAGCGATAATGGCAGCAACGTCTGCGGGGGTGCGATTAGCATCCACACAAAGATCACACAGCTCCTCATTGCGGTACTCGTTGTCCAACGACAAAATGCGGCAGGTCTTATCTCTCACGTCCATATCGCGGCGCACAATATCAAAGATCACGTCCTCGCGTCGCCGCTTGAGGAAAACCAACAACGCACGGGAGCGATAACGGTTCTTGAGGGACAGTGCCCCGCAAATATCAATGGGTAGCACCGCCACGCCGCCGGTGTCTGCAACGCAATCGATCTGCTCGGCACAAGTGCCGAAATGATGTCCGCTGTACACCGTGGTTTCCAGATACTTCCCTGCCTCGCTATCGGCAAGGAATTGCGCCTCGGTGATAAAATGATATTCTCCGTTCCCTTCACCCTCACGGCGCGGGCGGGTGGTATAGGTCACGGGCTTTGTCATTCCGTAGCTTTGCACCAATGCCTTTGCCACCTCGTTTTTGCCGCTTCCCGTAGGACCGACAAGGCAGATCACGCCGCCGCCCGAAAGATCGGGGCGCGCGTCCGTGTAGGAGTGGCGCAGCATATCCACCAGATGCAGAAAATCGTCATAAGAGGTCACAGAGAGCAGTCCCGACAAATGCGTGTTCCACGGCTTGCGGAAAAGCACCGGGTAGCTCGCCGGCGAGCGCTCGATGTTGTGTGCGCCGTCATCCAGCAAAATATCCAGATGCACCAGATCCTTGCGGTGACCAAGCAGAATATTCGCTGTGGGCACCTCGGGGAAATCGGCGGCAAGGCGCATCGCGCGCGCACTCATACAAGCGGGCGGCACAGCGGAAATGAAGAACACGTCCGCCACCTCACAAAGCTTGGCAACAAACTCCTTTGCTCCCTTCAGCACGGGCTGACTTGCCACGAAATCGGGATCGCCGAAATAGCGCAGACGGTCATCCACCCGCCCTGCGTTCTCCCCCCAGGAGCGGATATCGTGGATGGTGAGTGGCGGTTCAATGTTCTCCGAATGGTTCAGCAGCTCCAGCGCGTAAGCGTTACATTCGTACAGAATGTCGTCAACGTCCAGCCCGATCTGCAAACGATATTTTTTCATTATTTAGTCCTCTTTGACTGCGATCAGCTCGGCGGCGTAGGGCAGGCTCATGATCCAATCACACAGCACGTGCCACTCGGCAAGCTTGTGCGCACGGCGCGCATAATAAATATTGATGAGATTTTCGTAGTTCATCGTCACGGTGCGCATCTGATTGTAGGAGCTGGGCAGCATCTGGATCATATTGTGCCAGCTCTGGCGGTCGGATTTGTCCGCCACGAATTTTTCGCGCTCGCTCTCCAGGTACGTGATCACGGCGTCCAGCGCGACAAGCCCGCCCTCATCCAGACGGTCGTGCGAGAAATCGTCGCGCTCAAAGACCTTCGTATGTATCTTATGCATCGTCGAGGTGGAATTTGCCACCGTGCCGACCTTATAGGTATCAAATTCCTTCCACCAGTAAAGCGGAGCGGTAATATCCACGCTCACGAAGATCTGGCGCAGGAATTTGCGGTGGTCGCTGCCCGCGTGTGCCAGGCGCTTTGCAAGATCAAGGTCGTTGGTGCCCATCACGAAATTGCCCTGCTCGTCATAAGCACTGTCCATTCTTGCCCAGCTATTCATCGGATTGCGCGCGCCGCGAATGGCGTTTTCCATATTCATCACCGAGGTGCGTTCTACTTTCAGCATAATTCTTCTCCTTTTTCCTTGCCCGCCAAGCGGCAGAGCGTTTTTTTGATCTGCGCGGCATCAAGCCCCGCCGTTTGCCACAGTGTTTCACCGTGGCGGGTTGTGATAAATCCGTTTTCCAAAGCCATAATTTCGTACCGTTTGCCCTCTAATGCGCCTTCGCGGGCAAGTGCATCCGATAGGTTCATTCCAAAGCCGCCCGCGCGGATCTCCTCCTCCAGGAAAAGGAGATTTCCCCGCAGCAGCGGTTTCACCAGCGCAGCGACCGCCGTGTAAGGCGCGATCTGCTCGCAAAGCAGGATGCGCACGGCGATCCCCTCGCTTTTCAGCGCTTCAGCAGCCTCGAGCGCCTCGATGGTGATACGCCCGTGCGCCAGCACGCTTACAAGGGGATCCGTACCGCTCTCCCACACGCGCACGGTGGGTGCGGCATCCGGCTCGCCATCCGGATAAAACGCAGCGGCAAGCGCCGCATCAGGCTCTCCCGACGGATAGCGCAGGGCGCAAAGTGTATTCTGTGTCGTGCTTGCGTGCAATGCGCGCGCCACACCCGCGAGTGTCACGGGTGCAAAAACGGTAGCATCCGGCACGGCAGAAAGCATAGCCACGTCAAACACGCCGTGATGCGTGGGACCGTCGCTTGCGTTCAGCCCTGCACGGTCAATGCAAAGCGTTACCGGCAAGCGCTGCAAGGCGATGTCGTGCAGGATATTATCGTATCCTCTTTGCAAAAATGTGGAATAAAGTGCCACAACGGGTCGGATCTTCGCACTTGAAAGCCCCGCCGCAAAGGTGAGCGCGTGCCCCTCGGCAATGCCCACGTCAAAAAAGCGCTTGGGATATGCTTCGGCAAAGGGAACAAGCCCCGTACCGTCCCGCATTGCGGCGGTAATGGCACAGATGCGCTCGTCCCTTTCGGCAAGCGCGCAAAGTGCCGCGCCCATCGCCCGGGAAAAGCTTTTTTCGGGCGGCGTCTTGCCCTTTGGCAACAGCCCGTGGTAGGCGTTTGGATCCCTTTGCGCGGGCGCATACCCCTTTCCCTTCTCGGTCTTGACGTGCAGCACCGCACTCCCCTCGGAGCTTTTGATGTGCGTCAGCATCGCAACCATACTGTCGGTATCGTGCCCGTCCACGGGGCCAAGATAACGCAGTCCCATATGCTCGAACAAATTCTGGTGATACAAAATGCGCTTGACACGGCGCTTGATGCGGCGCACGATGCGATAGAGCAAGGGACCGATCAAGGGCACGTGACGCAGCACGAACGAGGTCACCTTTTTGGTATTGATATAGGAGCGCGAGGTGCGGATATGCGACAGATGCCCCGCAAGGCGTCCTGTGTTCTCTGAAATTGACATTTCATTTTCATTGAGCACGATCAAAAGCCGCACGCTGCGCCGACAGTTGTTCAGCGCCTCCAGTGCAAGACCGCCTGTCATTGCACCGTCACCCACGACGGCAATCGTCCAGCACTCACGTCCCGCCAGGGCATCTGCCTCAGCAATACCGAGCGCGGCGGAAATAGCGGTGGAGCTGTGCCCTGCGCCAAAGGCGTCGCATTCGCTTTCCTCCCGCTTGGTGAAGCCGGAAATTCCACCCGCACGGCGTAGCGTGTCAAATTTTTCCTTTCGCCCTGTAAGCAGCTTATGCACGTAGCTCTGGTGCCCCACGTCGAAGATCACGTGATCCTCGGGCACGTCAAACACGCGGTGCAGTGCCAGCGTCAGCTCTACCACGCCGAGGTTGGACGCCAGATGTCCGCCGTTTTCCTCTACGCGGAAAACCAGATAATCGCGCAGCTCGGCGGCAAGCAGCTCGGTTTCCTTTTCAGAAAGTGCCTTAAGATCCGAGGGCGAATTGATTTTTCCCAACAGCTGCCATTTTTCAAAATTCTCCAACCCGGCACCTCCTTAAAGTATAGTTAAAATATATTATAGCATAAAAATGCGGTTTTGAAAAGCCCCCGCGCAAAAAAAGAGAAGCGCGCCGTGCGGCGCGCTTCTCATCATTTTCAGATAGCAACCTTTTCGGGCTTCTCTTCCTCTTGTACAACAGCTTGCTGTACATCCTCGTTTTTGATCAGTGCGGTATGATCCATTTTACCAAGCTCGTTGCAACGATCCAGCAATCTCTTGGCGATCTCGGCGCGACCGGCACCGTCCTTGATCAGCTCGGAATAACGAACGGGCGCATCCACCATATAGACGAGCTCTTTTTTCTTGAAATAGGTCACATAGATCGGTACGTCGATCCCGCGGCGGTGGCAGACCTCTGCCAGCATCACAAAGCCCTGGAAAAATCCCTCCAGCTCGGCAAGATAGCCCTTGGTGGCATCCTCGGGGAAGATCACGATGTTCTCACCGTTTGTGATGACCTCAAGGCTCTCGCGCAGGGTGCGCGTAAAGCGGATATCACGGTATGTAGAGATCAGATTAAGACCCTTATAAAACAGGTTGGTAAGGGGGCTGGCGATCAGGCAGAACAATCTTGCAAGCCAGATGTTCCAATGCTTTCTTTGATGGTAGTACACCTTCGTTTGATACTTATACATGGAAATCAGACCCGAATTCATTTCGGATGCTCCCCAGAAGCGCACAGGCACGTCGCAGTAAAGCTCCAACGAAAGCGGCGCGTCAGTTCCCTCGTGATTGGAAAGGATGACGCCACCCTTGTCAAACTTTTCCCCCAGATACACAAACTCGGGACGCTTATATCTGCCGACCATCAGCTTTTTCATCAGCTTGAACCACCATTTTCTGTTTTGCTGACCCGTTGTTTTCTTCGCCATTTTCCTACCCTCCCGTGTTTGCAATCGTTCGTGTAAGGTTTAACCTCGTGAAATACATTCACAAAAGAAATTATACATCCTTATACTTAATTTATATATAGACATTTTCGCGTCCCTGTCAAAAATTTAAACAAAAACGCCAAATTGCACAAATTTTGTGGCATCCCGCATCCAGAAAGCCCTTGTCAAATAATAAACTATATGGTAGAATATAAGTATATTATGTGATAATTGGGTGATCGTCAGTTGTAGCGATATCCCGTGTACCAATCTCTTTGGGAGAATACATTATGAAGAAAAGCAAATTAAAATTTAAGATCTGTTCTGCATTTTTCTTTGCCGTCGTACTGGTTTTACTGACCGTGTTTCTCTTTTCCGGCGAGAACAAGCATCTTTTAAAGACGCTGTTTGACACCAACCAGACCAAGGCAGAGCTGCAGGAGAAGCTTTCCTCTCTCGGTCTGCGTGGGCATATCGTTGTCACCATCCTTGCTATGATGCAGGTGCTGCTCAGCTTTCTGCCCGCAGAGCCGGTGCAGGTCGTTGCCGGCGTTTCCTTCGGCTTTCCTATCGGTCTGCTTTGCTGCACGCTGGGTGTCGTCCTCGGCAATTCGCTGATCTATCTGCTTTACTGCATTTTCGGCGACGGCATCCGTCAGTACTTTGATAAAAATCTTAAGCTTGACCTGGAAAAGGCGGGCAATTCGGGAAAGATCACGCTTCTGATCTTTATCCTTTACTTCCTGCCCGCTATCCCCTACGGTATGATCTGCTTCTTCGCCTGCACGATGAAGATGAAATATCCCCGCTTCATCACCGTCACATTGCTCGGATCTATCCCCTCGATCTGCATCGGCGTGGGGCTTGGACAGCTTGCCATCGGCACCAGCTGGCTTTTGTCGCTCATCGTGTTCGGCGTGCTATTGCTGCTTCTTCTGATCGTTTTTTTGACAAAAGACAAGCTTTTTGCCATGTTGAACGCACGTTTTGACAAATCTGCCCGCAAAAACCCCAACGTCGTGCGTCCCTACCATCGCTTCAAGCTGAGCATTCTGTACGTCTTCAGCCGTATCATCTTCTTTTTCAAAGGGGTCAAGGTCAAATACATCAAAAAGGTCGACAAGCTGCAAACACCTTGCATCGTGCTTTGCAACCACGGCTCCTTCATTGATTTTGCTTATGCAGGCACGTTGATCCGCGAAACCAGCCCCAACTTTGTGGTGGCGCGTCTGTATTTTTACAAAAAGCTGGTCAACAACTTCATCCGTCGCTTCGGCTGCTTCCCCAAAAGCATGTTCACCCTTGATCTGGAAAGCGTGAAGAATTGCCTGCGCGTGTTGAAAAGCGGCGGTGTGCTTGCGATGATGCCAGAGGCACGCCTTTCCACCGTCGGTAAATTTGAGGACATCCAAAAGGACACCTTCGCCTTTCTGAAATCGGCGGGCGTGCCCGTCTATACGGTGATGATCCACGGCGATTACCTGGCAAAGCCCAAATGGGGCGGCAAAATGCGCCGCGGCGCCCTCGTGGAATCCACGTTGGAGCAGCTGTTCACCGTGGAAGAATTGAAGCTGCTTTCCAAGGAAGACATCGAAGAAAAAACGCTCGCCGCGCTTTATTACGACGAGTTTGAATGGCTTGCAACGCATCCCGAGCTGCATTACCGCTCCGGAAAATTGGCCGAGGGACTGGAAAACATCCTTACGCTTTGCCCCAAGTGTCATCAGCGCTATACCTTTACCGCCAAGGGACACACCCTTCGCTGCGAGGCGTGCAACTGGGAAACCACCCTGGACGACCGTTACCACTTCACCGAAAAGACCCCCTTTGCCCATTTTGCCGATTGGTATGATTGGCAAACCGCACAGTATGCGCAGGAGATCGCGGAAAACGCCGACTTTTCCCTCTCCTCTCCCGTTGTGCTGAAGCATTCCTCCAAGGACGGAAAAACGATGCTGCGCGAGGCGGGTGCGGGTATTTGCACCCTGAACCGCGAGGGGCTCACCTACAAGGGCACACGCGACGGCGAAGAGGTGGAAAAGCACTTCCCTATGAGCAGCATCTACCGTCTGTTGTTCGGAGCGGGTGAAAATTTCGAGATTTACGAGGGCAAGGAAATCTTCTATTTCTGCCCCGCTGAAACGCGCTGTTGCGTTGATTTTTACATTGTATCCAAGCTTTTGAAGGAGGAGGGTACACCGCCCCCTTTACAGAAAGGAGATCAACAGTATGACAAAGACCTCGTGTGAGATTGAGAACCCCCGTCAGGAAAAAGCGTTTTCCAACATCAGTCTTCGCTCCTTTCTGACCGTCGTTATTCTGCTTTTGTGCGTGCTTTTCATCAGTGGCGCACTCTCCTATTTCATCCCACAGGGTAGCTTTGAAAAAACAGAGGATGGACAGATCCTCTCCTTTGACACATACGTACAAGGCGACGTCAAGGGGATCGCCCCCTGGCGCGTACTGACCGCCCCCTTCCGCGTCTTTGCCTCCTCGGATGCCCTTAATATCATTATGATCAGCATCTTCCTGCTTGTCATGAGCGGCGTGTTCAACCTGCTAGACAAGACCGACGGTATCAAGGTTCTGATCGGACGTATGATGCACCGTCTGGCAAAAAAGGGAGCCCCTGTGGTTTGCCTGAGCACGCTCATCTTTATGCTTTTCGGCAGCTTCTTCGGTATGTTTGAGGAGCTGGTGACGCTGGTGCCCCTCATTGTGATGTTTATGCTCTCGCTCGGGTTTGATACAATGACGGGACTTGGCGCTTGCATGATGGCTGCCTGCTTCGGCTTTTCCGCCGCCATCACCAATCCCTTCTCGGTAGGACTTGCCGCACAGATCGTGGACGTGCCGCTTTCCAGCGGTGTGTGGCTGCGTCTTGTTTTCTTCGCACTGGTTTACATCGCACTTTGCAGCTTCCTGATGCTGCATCTGCGCCGCATCGCGAAGGATCCCACCCGCTCTCCCAGCTACGAAAGCGACTGTCTGCGCCGTCAGGATCTGGAAAGCTTTGAGGTAGCGGAAACACCCCGTAACACACGGATATTCCGCGTATACGCCACCTTCTTCTGCACACAGATCGTGCTTCTCATCCTCATCGCCTCGATCCGCGCCATCTCCTCTCTCGCCATTCCCCTGCTTGCCGCCAGCTTTCTTATCGGCGGCATCATCAGCGGTCTGTTGGTCACCGAAAGGAAAAAGGATACCTTCCGCTTCTTTTTGCAAGGTGTGACCTCTATGCTTCCCGCCGTGCTGATGATCGCACTTGCCTCCTCGATCAAGCTGGTTATGGAGGAGGGCGGCGTCATCGATACGCTGACCTTCCGCATCGTCAAGCTGCTGGAGGGTCAAAGCAAGCTGCTTTGCATCCTGATCGTCTATTTCCTGATCCTGTTCTTACAGCTTTTCATCCCCTCTGCCTCGGCAAAGGTAATGCTGGTCATCCCGATCATCGTGCCGATCTGTGCCCAGCTTGGTCTTTCCCCCCGCGTGGTCATCCTTGCCTACTGTATGGCAGACGGCTTCACTGACGTGATCCTTCCCACCAACCCCGTGCTGCTGGTGGGGCTTTCCATGGCAAACCTTTCCTATGGGAAATGGTTGCGCTGGACCTGGAAATTCCAGCTCAGCATCTTTACGCTGACCGTTCTTATTCTGTTTTTCGCCATTGGAATTGCTTATTAACTCCAACATAAAAACCGCCCCTGCATCGCCAGGCGGTGCAGGGGCGGGTTTTTCGTGCTTCTTCCCGCTTACAGATAAGAGAACAGCATCCGGATGCTTTTGGCATCCAAAGCGGTATAATCGGGGATCTCGTAGCGGTTGTCGTTGGTGTCACGTACGATGATACGGTTACTGCCGTGCATCTTTTTGATGTCGCTGTGACGGCTGCGGATACGGAATTTCACAGGACCGCGGTCGGTTTCCACCTCCCACTTGATCGAGCCGAACTTTTCCTCACAGGAGACCACGCGCGTGATCTTGGGGATCAGATAATATTCGGCAAAGCAATCCTCCAACGCCTTTACAGAGCTCTCGTCCAGCTCGGAAAGGTCACGCACAAAGCCAAGCTCGCGTTCGTCCTTGTCCAACAAGGTGATATACATATTCGGGTTGGTAAACGGAAACAGGCGTCTTGGCTCCAGATCCTCGTGCACGGTGCCGTTCTTCAATGTCAGCTTGACCAGGTACAGATCGGTGCGCTCAAGCGCACCCACGTATTTATCGATATAAATTCTTTTTGCCATACCGTTCCCTCCTTATTCAAGACGCTCGGCGCGCTTGGATTCGGCGATCTGATCCGACATGGATTGGATCTGCACCAGCTTGTAATACTTGCCCTTCTTTTCCATCAGCTCCTGCGGCGAGCCAAATTCCAGAATATGACCGTTGTCCACCACGATGATCTTGTTCGCCTTCGCAAGGGTAGACAAGCGATGCGCGATCATCAGCGTCGTGCGCCCTGTGATCATATTCTCGATGGCATCCTGAATGAGGCGCTCGGTTTCCGAGTCCACGGCGGCTGTCGCCTCGTCAAACACCAGCATCTTGGGATTGCGCAGCATCGCGCGGGCGATAGACACGCGCTGACGCTCACCGCCCGACAGGTCGGTACCGCGCTCGCCCAGCACGGAGTCGTATCCGTCGGGCTGGCGCACGATAAATTCATGCGCGTTGGCAATATCGGCGGCGTTGATGACCTCGTCGATCGAGAACTCGCCATTGCCATAGCAAATATTGTTATAAATGGTGTCGTGGAACATCATCGGCTCCTGCTGTACGTAGCCGATATTCGAGCGGTAATATTCCATATCAATGTCGCGGATATCCACCCCGTCCACGGTGATCTGTCCCTCGTAATGGTCGTAGTAACGCAGAAGCAGGTTAATAAGGGTGGACTTACCGGAGCCCGTGGTACCGACGATACCGACCACGTCACCGGGCTCGATGACCAGATTGACGTCCTTTAACACCTTCTTGGTGCGATCAAAGGAGAAGTTGACGTTCTTGAACTCGATGCGACCACCGACGTTGGCATTCTTGTTCCCTTTGCCGAAATCGTGCTCGGGCTCGGCGTCCAGAATGTCCATAATGCGCTCGGTCGATGCCATTGCGCTTTGCGTGGAGTCAGAGAGGTTGGCGAAGAAGTTGACGGGCTCGTAGAACATGCTGGCGTAGGAAATGAAGGAGACCAGCAAGCCAACGGAAATGCCGGCATCACCCTGTATGACAAGTGCACCGCCCATCGCCCAGATGATCACGCTGCCCAGTGCGATCAGGCAGTTGACGATAGCGGGATAAGCGTTAAGGATCTTACCCGCCTTGGTATCCGTTACGCGCCAATCCTCCACGCACGCCCCAAAGCGGTCCGTGGCATTTTTCTCGTTGGTAAAGGACTTGATGACGCGAATACCGGGGATGGTGTCGGTCAGCACGGAGGTAATGCCCGAGGAGCGGCGCCAGATGCGGCGGTAGAAGGGCGCGATCTTCTGACGGAAGATGCGCGAGCCGATGACCACGATCGGCACGGGAATGAGGGAAAACAGCGTCAGCTTGGGATTGAGCACCATCATCACGATGATGATACCGATCATCTTGAAGAACTGCACTACGACCTCCTGCGTGATACGGAGCATGAATGCCTGGATCGTGGTCGTATCACTGCTGATACGGTTGATCACAGCACCCGTAGAGGTCTTGTCGTAAAAGCGCATAGGCAGATGCTGTGCCTTTTCATACACGTCACAGCGAATACGCGACACCACACGGTTGCCCGCGGCACGCATGATATAGCCGCGCACGCCGGACAGTCCGTAGCGTACGATGTAAATACCGATCAGTGCCGACACGATGTAAAGCAGCATCTTGGTTTTTCCGCCAAGCAACACATCATCCACCAGAAGCTGTGTTAACATCGGCGGCGTGAGCGCAAGCGTCGTCGTGATCACCGACATCAGCACGGAAAGGATCAGCACACCGATCTCGGGCTTCAAGTAACCGCCCAGCTTTTTGATCAGGCGTCCTTTTTTCATACAGTGGATACAGGGCACACCGGGTGCGGAAAGGGTGCGTCCGCACTTGGGGCAGATGGAAAGCATCTTGTCGTACACGCTTTGCATCATAGCGACAGCGTTTTCTATGCTATCCCCCTCCTGCAACGCCTTGACGTAATAGCGCACGGCATCACAAAGAGCCGCCACGGAAAACGTAAAGCGAAACAGATCCTGTGTACCCCCGTCCTTCAGACGCAGGCGCATCATACCGTTGCCGTACATGCGCTTGGTGACGATCTTTTCGATCTCTGCAATCGCATAGCGACGGGAAACCTCTTCATTTGCAAAATCGTAAGTGAAAAGGTGCGAACACGTGCCCAATAAGACCGTTGTGCCGTACTGCGCCTTTGCAGAGATCTCTCCTACAATGGCAAACAGGATCGGCTCCTCCTCGCTTGCAAGCGAGTGGATGGTCTTGATCTGGGCATCACTTAATTTCTGGTTGACAAGAAACGTAGTGTCCATTTGTTTCGGTTACAGCCGTGGCGGCTCCCCCTTATTTTATTGTGTAACAAGCAAAATCTACGCAGACGGTGCGAGTTTCCCTCGCGCGCCCGTATGTGCGACCGCTCGTCACGCAAAGTGTACCACCCCTTGCCGCAAATGTCAACCCTTTTTCCGAAATTTCTCCAAAAAAATTTTTCACCCGCGAAAAACCGCGAAAAATCGTCGTTTTTGCTTGTTCAAAACGCCATTTCAGCAACGAAAAAGGAGTGCAGAGGCACTCCTTTTTCAAAATCGCGCGACACGCGCATCAGGTTCTCTTTTTCTTGCGGGATAGCATCCAAGACAGCCAGAATCCCCCACCGCCGAACAAAACGGCACAGCCGCCGGCGACCAGGATCACCGTTCCCGAGGATACTCCCTCGCGCCCGACGGACACGTCGCTGCCGGCGCCGCTGTTGGGCGTATTTTCACCGATCTGCAAAACGGCGATCTTTTCCGTTTCGCTCTCGCCGCAGCCGCACATCCTTCTGCGCTCGCCCTCGGTATCGGCGGTCGCCTCTCTGACGGTCACCCACTCACCAAAGCTATGGTCGGCTGTCTTGGGCAAAATCTCCTGCCCCGCCTCCCCACACACCGTGCAGTGAAGGGCTCTCTCGCCAAACGCCAGATGGGTGGGCGCTTGGGTGATCTCGCCTTCGTCCCAGGCGTGTGCGGCGTATTCCACGTCGCCACAGGCACAGACGCGCTTGTGCTGCGTATCGCTGTGCTTCGTCCAAGTGCCGTATCCGTGTGCGGTCAGCTTGGGAATGCTGCTTTTCTTCGTATGTGCGCACGCGGTACAAGTGTAGGTCTTGGTGCCCGCCTTCAGGTGCGTAGCCGGCTCGGTGACTTCTCCGCCGTTCCAGGTGTGTGCGGCATATTCCACCTCGCCGCAGCTGCACGTGTGCTTGTGATAGGCATCGCTGTACTTTTCCCACGCGCCGTATTCGTGCGCGGTCAGCTTGGGGATATCCTCGGTTTTCGTTTTACTGCACTTGCTGCAGGTGAAGCGCTTCACGCCGGGCGCAAGATGCGTGGCGGGAGTGGTGATCACGCCGTTGCCCCAATCGTGTACACAGCTAATCGCACGACCGCATGTGTCGCACGCGCCGTTCGTATCGTTATCGGCATGCGTTGCCTTTTGCAGCGCATCCGTGCAGGCGCATTCCCTCCAGTGATGGAAAGCATCGCTTTTCCACGTGCTACCCACTACGTGCACGTGCTTGGCAAAGCCCGTTTGCTGTGCTTGCGGCTTGGTGAGATCGACGTACGAGACCGTTCTACCTGTCAAGAGGTCGAACGCGGCATCGTACTGTGCCCCCGCTACGGTAAAGCGCAGCGTGGTATACGTGCCCGCTACCGCCGCCCACACGTAGCGCACGGACTTTAAGGTCTTTCCGTTCATCGCGGCACCCCGCACCACATACTGATCCACCGCGAAGGCGTGCTTCGTTTCGGGGTTGGTGCTTGTCGTCGTTCCCCAGACGTATGACAAAAAGTTGCTTTTATCGTGATTAAACAACACCCCCGCGGGTGCGATCACCGCGTACAACTCCTGCTCGCAGCCGATATTCCCGTGATGGGCGACCTGCGAGATATCCGATTTCAGATAAGCACCGTACATCGCGCAAAGGAAACGGCTGCTGGGACGCCAGGAGTCCCCGAGGAACATCACCGTGGCGGTATTCCCCACAGTCCCCGTCACGCGACTGTTGACGGCGGCACCGCTGCTGCCGATATGAAGCCGCGTCACGGTATTGGTATCATTGGTATTATAGATGCGTGCGGGCAGATGATCCTCAAAGGTCATCAGCACCTCGATCGTCAGATTGGCAAAGTAAATCCGCTGCCCCGTATGTACCTTCAGAAAGGTGAAATTCCCCACCTTGCTTTTCATATTGTGGATCACGCTGCTGTTGCCGTAGCCCCACTTTGTGGAGGTGTTTTCAAACATACTGTACTGCCCCGGCAGATTTGCGATCACGTAATCCATCTTGAAAACCGACTTTTTAGAGGAATCCGCGCCGATCATCTCGACCGTATTCAAAAACGCGTTGTAATGATCGGAATGACCGTGCGTGAGATACCATGCCGCCACGTGCAGGGGTCTTTGCGCCGTGGGTGTGGCACTGCTGCCGTACGCCTTTTTGTAAAGCGCCAGCATCGCATCCCAGATCGCCTTGGACTCGGGATACACACCGTTCTTCTTGGTGGAAACGTTACCGCCGTCGATGATCACGAAGCGCCCGTCCTCCAGAAGGATCACGTGCCCCGTGCCGACCTGCGAGGCAGCGATACCGAGCGTCGTGATATAGCTGTCCGTCACCTTCGTATACGTACCCGGGGCATTGATGCTTGCGGGCGGCAGCGCGACCGAGGACAGCGGTGAGGAGATCAGGCGGATGCACTTTTCGAATTGGGGTGCGAAGCCGTCATCGTAGCTGCCGTAGTTCGCCTGATACAACGCGTCAAATTCCGCCTTGTAGGTATAATCGTTATATGCCGCATACAGCGCGATTCCGCGCGAGGCGCTCTGATACATTCTGAACTCGTTGCTGCCGACCGTATTCTGCCATACAAGGGCGAAGCCGTCGCTCACCAGCTGCGCACAGTAGGTGAGATACGCATTTCTCGTCACCCCCGTACCCGTGTAAAGGAATTGCAAGGAATCGTCGTTGACGAACTGCCCTGCGGAAAGGGCAATGCCCGTTCCCGTGGGACGGACGAAATCCGTCACCCAAGCGCTGTTTGCCACGCCTACGGCGCAAAAGCCGACGGGCAACGTCAGGGTGCTTGCGCTCAAATAGGAAACAAAGGTGTCGACACACACCTTCAGTGCCGCGTCCTGCCACGCCAGCAGGATGATCTGATTTTGCGTGACCATAATGCCAAACTCGTTCACGTCCACCATCGGCAAAAAGCTTTGCTGTGCCGTACGGTCTACCACGCCGACCAGAATTTCAAAATTTGAGGCGGCGGTAGCATCGGACACCGCCTGCGTG
Source organism: Eubacteriales bacterium (assembly GCA_045643765.1). GTDB lineage: Bacteria > Bacillota > Clostridia > Oscillospirales > CAG-272 > Firm-07. Next base: position 7,324 of record JAZRFS010000125.1, on the reverse strand, counting down.
CTCACGCCCAACTGCGAAAGCCGCGTGACGATCGCATCGCTTCCCGTCTTGGCATAACAGGAGAACTGGCTGGTCGTTGCGTTGACCATATCCTTGAAGTACGCATCCCCGGCATAGACCACCTTATGGCCGGCGGTAATGCGCTGCTGTGCGGCAGAGGGATTTTGCTGCTTATAGGTCGCCACCGCGCTCGCAAGGCCTCCCGGCACCACGCTTTGAGCGTTTCCCGTGCTTGCGGCAGATGCCCCGATCAGCGAAAGGATCAGCAAAAAAAGAAAAAGGACGGCAGAAATCAGTACAACTTTGAAGCGCTTTTTCATTTTCGTCCCTCCTTTTCTTAACTTTTTGTAAAAATCATCTTCACAATTATATCATACATGCGTGCGCTTTGCAAGCGTTTTTTTGAGTTACGCGAAAAGAAGCAACAATTTTCAACTTTCCCCGTCAAATGTCAAAAAAATACAAATTTCCTGCGCAAGCAAAAAAGGAGCGCCACGGCGCTCCTTTTTCGTTGTACGGCAGCTTATCTTAAAAATCTTGCCGCGCGGCTTTCCACACAGGACCAATCCGTCACGTCGAACTTCGGGTTTCTGCCCTCGGCAACCTCGCGCCTGAAGTAGCGCAGCAGATCCAGCATAAACTGGCGGAACACCGACATATTGCGCAGATAGGTATAGGTGTTGGCGGGCAAACGCACCTCCTCGGCAAGCAGCATCATTTCCTCGCGTCGCAGGATCAGCTCCTCCAGGGTGCGGATCACCTCAAGGGGCTCAATCTGCCCCGCATTATACGCCGCATCCAGGCGATAAAGTGACAGATATTCGTCCGCCATGTAATGATACTGCATCGCGGTAAGCAACCAGATCTTATTGATCCCCGAGGGCTCGCCGCAGCGCTTGAAAAAGCGCAGCGCGGGCAACGTCTTTTCCTTGATGTTCGCAAGATAGGGCAGATAGTATGCCTCGTTCTCGCGGATCAGCTTGTACGCGCCGCCGGGGAAATCCTTGAGCGAGCCATCTTTATTGCGGTAGCCGTAAAAATAGTAATCCAGCTTGCGGCAAAGATTGTTGATATAGGATTTTCCCGTTTCGTCGCGCATCACCCGGAACATCGCGTCAAGCGCCTGCGTGGCACCTGGGATATCGGTGGGATAGTTGCGGTACGCGTAGCGCTCGTCCAGCTCCACGCGCTCGTCGATCCCAGTGTTATTCCACGCCACGTCGGCAAGCGTGAGATAGTTCTTGTCGTAGCAGTACGCGAGCGACCCGTAGGCCTCCATTCCCTCAAAGGAGAGGTCCTTTGCCACCTTGGCACACGCGCGGATATTTTCGTTGTTTTCCGAGGGGATCGACCAGTGAAAATACCCCGTGTCGGGCTTAATGACACTATGGAATATGTTGTTGACACCCTCGGGCTTATCCCAGAACAGGTGCGCGGGATCCTCGTAGGTCCACCAATCCAGCACGACCTCGTCATAGATGCCCTCGGCGATAAAGCGGTCGCGCAGCTCCTCGTTGACGATGTTAAAATGATGATAGAGCATATCGTGGTAGATGTAGATATGCTTCATTCCCCTTTGCTTGAGATACTTGCAAAGGCGGATGATATAATTGACCATCAGCTCGGGATATTCCTTGTCGCGACACTTTTCGCACTTGCATTTGGCGCTGGTGCTGACCTCGTCAAGACCGATCTGGATATCGTATACGCCGTTGGGAAGCAGATATCTGTCGATGATCTCGTCGTAGATACCGAACATGACCTCGTAGGTCTTTTCGTTTTGCGTGCAAAAGCCCTTGCCCGAGGGGATACCGTCCTCTCGCTTCGCACCGATCTCAGGGAAGGTGCGCGGGATCAGCGTGTTGTGCCCCAAGCTGTTGAAAAGCGGCTTGACCAGCACGTTTTTGCGCTTGCCGTAGGCGATGACGTCACCGAAGAAATCCTGCTCGAACATGGTGGGCAACAGGTTTTCACGGTGCACCCACTTTCTTTCCTTCACGGAGTAATATTTGATGTTTTTCGGTGTTTTCAGCTGCGGATATTTGTGGATCGGCAAATAGAGGTACTCCACGTGGGTGCCATCGTACTGGTAGTCCCAGCAGCCGTAAACTCCCACCGTCAGGGTATTAAATTTCATTTTTGCCATGTAATCAATGAAATCACACCAGTTCTGCAGCGTGAGGAACTCGGTGCCGTAGCGGCACTCGATAAACTGACCGCGGCGCGCAAAATCGGGGTAATCGAGGATTTCTGCACACACCGCAAGAAGATCATCGCCCTCGGCATACAGCATATCACAGAAGGTCACGGCGGCGTAAAACGCGCCCGCGGCGTCCTTGCCGCAAAGGGTGGCGCCCTTCTCGTCTACCGTGATGAAATACGCCTCGTTTTTATCAATCCCCTTGAATTTTTCCTGCGTTGCATCGACCAAAAGCGTGACGGGATACGCATCGCCCTCGCCCTGCACGCAGGCAAGCTCAGCCAGGCGCGCGCGGATGAGCGCGGCACCCTCCAGCAAAAGCGTATCCTCTCCGCGAACGTCAAGATAGCAAAGGGGCGCGCCGAATTGCGCGATCTTGACCGCCCTGTCGTGGGCAACAAGGCGTTGCGGGCGCGGGATCAAGATTTTATCAAGATTTAACATCGTTCGTTCCTCCTAAAATTATCAACCGTTTGCCTGCAACAGCCATTCCAGATCAAATTCCGCCACACAGATGCCCTTGGCATAGGGGCTTTTGCCCAACTGTGCGTCACCCTTTTCGTAAAGCAGGAAAAAGTGTCCGCTTTGCTTATCATAGTCCAGGCTGGAGTACGCGGCGGGACCATCAAAGATCACGCGTGCCTCGCGCCAATGCACACCTGCATCAAAGCTCACACACGCGGTCATGCGCGAGCGCGTTTCGGCGCGCGGATTGCAAAACACCGTCACGTCCTGCGTCTTTTCGGGCAAAATCGAGCGATCCTTCAGGTCGTCAAGCTCGACACGCAGGAAGGAGGCGTTGCAGCCCATACGCATTTCCTCGCGCAAAAATTCGTCCGTGGAGAACTCGCCGTAAGTAGCGCCGCCGTCGCGCGACACCGCCAGATAGCGCTTGCCGTCCTGAAAATACGCGCGGGAATTATACAGAATACTGCCGTCTGCGCGCTCGATCAGCGTTCCCTCACCCGTGCCGACCTGCACGCACTGCGACGCCTGCCAGGTCTTGCCGTGATCGTCGGAGTAGATGGCGTTGTTATACACGCACTCGCGGATCTTCTCCCAGTCGTTATACTCACCGATCTGGATACGCGAGGGGCAAAGCAATCTCCCCTGATGTGCACCGTGACTAAGGCAAATGCCGTGCGCGCCACCGTGTGTAAAGCCCTCAACGGGGTAAGTTTTTCCGTCCCAATGCGGTTGCATCGCGGGGGTAAGGACGTGCGCTTCCTCGCAAAAATGCGCACCCTCGTCCTCGGACACCAGTTGGCGCGCCCCTGCTATAATCCCTTCCCGTTCGGCGGCGCGGATCGCCTCCTCGCGGCGGCGCTCCATCTCGGCAAGCTCCTCTTTGCTGTAATTGCCGAACTCGTTTTTCGCCACGGGCGATCTTTGGAAGAAAAGGATCGTGCGATCCGCATTCGGATCATACACCGCGCTGCCGATGTTGCACGCCCAGCCCGCGTTGTGCGCCAGCACGCGCACCTTGCTCCAATCCTCCCCCGGGCGCTTGACGGCGCAGACCAGATCGACCTCGTCCGCGTAATCCTTCAGCGTCCCCACGCGATCGGTGCAAAAGGCAAGCACCGTGCCGCCGTTCGTCACGATCAGGGACGGAATGCGGTAGTTTGACTGCCCTCCTGAGGCAAAGATCAGTTTTTCCTGAAAAAACACGAAACGCCCTCCGTTTCCGCCCGGCTCTCGCACCAAGCACATTCTGCGCCCATTATAGCACAGTGCGCAAGGGATGTAAATAGAATAAGCAAAAAATCCACTTTTTTCGGCGGTCCGATTTCTGTGCCACAAGGGGCGTTGGGGGGTCTCACGCGACCGGCGGTCGCGCAAACAAATAGGGCGTGCCCGTTTGGGCACGCCCTATTTGTTGGTGCGGTCACCGGGACTTGAACCCGGATGAGTCACCTCATTAGCTCCTTAGACTAACGTGTCTGCCAATTCCACCATGACCGCATGGCAACGCTACTATTATACTCAAACAACAGCGCGTTGTCAAGAGGTTTTTGAAAAAAACTTTTATTTTTTTATAAATCAAAATCCCTCGGGCAAAAGCACCGCGTCACGCGGGATCTTTTTCCAATCGAAAAGCGGCAAAAGATCTTCTACCGTCACGCTTTCGGGCGACGGGATCAACCCAAGTGCCGCGGCAAGCGCACCGATCACAGGACGGGCATCGGGATAGACCTCTCGCACGCGATCCATACATCCGTCCCCCTCGCGCTTGGAAAGTCTGCGCCCTGCGGCGTCTGTCAGAAGCGGAATGTGCGCGTACGTGGGATGAGAAAAGCCCCACAAGCGCTGCAAATACATCTGCCGCGGCGTGCTGGAGAGCAGATCGTTCCCGCGCACGACCTCGTTTACACCGGAAAGCGCGTCATCCACCACCACGGCAAGCTGATAGGCATATACGCCGTCCGAGCGACGCACCACGAAATCCGAGCATTCTCTATCCAGATTTTCGCGGTACTCCCCTTGCAGAATATCGGTAAAAGCCACGTCCTCATCCGGCACACGCACGCGGAAGGACGGCTTGCGTCCCACAGGCGGCAACTCGCCCCGTTCTGCCCTTAAAAGGCATTTTCTGTCATAAAGCGGCACCCCGTCCGACAGATGAGGCGCACTTGCTGCGTGCAGCTCGGCGCGCGAGCAATAGCAGGGGTAGATCAGCCCCTTTTCTTCCAACCCGTTAAAATACTTCTCATAGATCTCACTGCGTTGTGACTGCCAGAGCACCTCACCGTCAAAGGCGAGCCCCATCCAGGCAAGATCATCCAACATATATTTGGTGTTTTCCCCCATAAACGGACAACGGGCAGCATCCAGATCCTCGATGCGAAGCACGCACTTGCCGCCGCGCGATTTTGCCGAAAGCCACGCCAGCATCGCGCACATCAGATTTCCCAGATGTAGCCTACCACTCGGCGTAGGCGCAAAACGTCCCACGGGGATATTCTTTTGCTGCATTTTTTCACCTCATTCCTTAAAAACAACGCTTTTCCCATCACAAGCAAAGCATAGCGTTCCCACAAGATCCGTGCGGTAAACGGTCGCACCAATGGCAGCCAATCCATCCAGGACCTCGTCGTGCGGAAACCCGTAATCGTTGTCCGTGGCGCAGGAGATCGCGGCGATCTGCGGCAACGCCGCCTGCAAAAATTTCTCCGAGCACGCAGTTTTCGAGCCGTGATGCCCTACCTTTAAGAAATCGCATTTCAAATCCGTTCCGCGCGCCAGCAGCGCACTCTCCGCCGCCCACTCGGCATCTCCCGTGAAAAGCAGCTTGCACTCTCCGTAGCGCACTCGCACGACAAGCCCCGCGTTATTGGGCTCAGGGTCGTCGGGAAGCGGGCAGAACACTTCACATACTGCGCCATTCAAGGGAAACGTATCGCCCTCGGCAAGCTGTCTGATCTCCACGTTTCTCTGCGCGGCAATCTCAAGAACAAGTGAATATCCCAACTCATCCCCTTGCGCTTTGGGCAGAAAAAGCGCCCCAACGGTACGAGTTTCAAGCAGCGCTCTCGCGTTTCCGTAATGATCCTCGTGCGGATGCGTGATCAGGATCGCATCCAGGTCGTGTACACCAAGCAGCTCCAGCTCACCAAGCAAAAGGTCGCGGGATGCGGCGCTTCCCGTATCAATAAGAAGATGATGCCCGCCCAGCGACAAAAGCACGGCATCTCCCTGCCCCACGTCCAGCACGGTAACAAGAAGGGAGCCACTCTCTTGCGGCGCGCAGGAAAGCAGCACCCCCATCAAGAGAAGAAGCAGCAGTATGCAAGTAAAAACGCGTTTTTTCATCGGCAACCTCTCTTCCTTTTTTTATATTTTAGCACAAATCCTTACTTTTGCAAAGTACTTTGCGCAAATTTGCACGTTATACAAGCTATGTGCATAAGGTTTTGCGAGGTGATACGATGAAGATCCGAATAACGCCCGGCGCATTTTTGCTGCTTAGCGTGATGCTTTTTACGGGCAATACCTTATTCTGGGCAACGCTGCTTGCCGCCACGGTACACGAATGCGGACATTTTCTTGCCGCCTATGCACTTGGCGTACGCATTCGCCTTCTGGAATTGGACATTCCCGGCGCGCGCATTCTTCCCGCGGGGGCTCTCCCCTCTTACGCCGCAGAAGGGTGGCTCGCGGCGGCGGGACCTCTGGCAAGCCTTTTGCTGGCAATATTCATTTACCCCTTAAACGGGTCGTTTTTCGCCGCACTTTTCGCCGCCACTCTGTCTCTGGGGCTTTTCAATCTGCTCCCCGTCGGAGAGTTTGACGGCGGCAGAGTGCTTGGCGCCATCGTCACACCACTCCTTGGCGAGGAGGTCGGCGCACGCATTCGCCTGACAGCCTCCTATCTTTCCATTTTCTTTTTGTTTTCTCTGTCCGCCACCTTGCTTTTGCGCTGGGGAGAAAACCTTTCGCTTGCCGTGCTTTGCGCCTCGCTTTTTACCCGCATTTTTCTGCTTGCACCAAGGAGCTGACACAGCGCCCGAAGAAAACGGAGGATTTGAGAGGATTTGGAAGAATACGCGAGAAAGTCCGCGCTTTTCGCAAAATAATCGCGGAAATCGCGGTTTTTTGCGGGCAAATCGCGGCAAATCGTGGATATTTCTGTTTTTTTTACAAAAAACTATTGCAATTTGCGGCGCTTTCTGCTACAATAACGCTATATCCGCATCACGCGCGCACATCTCGCGTACGTGGGCGAAAAAGTTCTTGTTTCGAAGGAGTATTTGCGGAATGAAAAACGGATCCGAAACGAATACGCTGATCAAGCTTCGCGGTATCAGCAAATCCTTTGACGGCGAGCAGATCCTGTGCGGTATCGATCTGGATATCCACGACAAGGAATTTATTACCCTGCTTGGCCCCTCCGGTTGCGGAAAAACCACCACGCTGCGCATCATCGGCGGCTTTGAAACGCCTGATGAGGGCGAGGTCACCTTTGACGGTAAGCGCATCAACGACCTGCCGCCCTACCGCCGACAGGTCAACACCGTGTTCCAGCGTTATGCGCTTTTCCCCCATCTGAACGTTTATGAGAACGTAGCCTTCGGTCTGCGCCTCAAAAAGCCGCGCATCGCAGAGGAAAGCATCCGCGATCAG
>JAZRFS010000124.1:0-8762 GCA_045643765.1 Eubacteriales bacterium | reverse complement strand
AATCCACCCTCCCGGAACCAGCACGCCGTAGCGAAATGCCCCGCTGCGCGGTCGTGTGGACAAAATGCTTTTTTCGTGCTTGCTCATAGATAATGCCAGCATCAGCACAAGCGCCGTTTTGGCAAGCTCCGAGGGCTGTATGGTGATAGGTCCCAGCACCAGCCATCGCTGCGCGCCACCGCCAACCGTGCCGATAAGAAGCACCAAAACCAGCAAAAAGACAGAAAAGGCATAAAGCGCAACACCCGCAAGTCGCCAAAAGGCGGGCTTGGCACAAAGCACGAAGGGCGTGGTACACAAAAGGGAAAGTGCGGCAAATAGCAAATAGCGCTTGAAAAAGTACGTGCTGTCACCGTAAAACTGCCGTGCATAGACCGCACTGGCACTAAAAGACATCACCGCGCCAAACAAAAGCAATGCACAAACAAGCAGCAAATATATGGCATCCACACTTCCCCGCCCCTCTTGCGGGCGTCGCGGCGAGATCCAGAAACGCTCCTGCATCTTATCCACCAAGGACCGCCAGCAAGGCAAAGATTACGCCAAGCGCGGAGAAAACAAGCACCACGCGCTCCTCACTCCATCCGCCCTTTTCAAGGTGATGATGCAAGGGCGCCATACGCAGAATGCGCTTTCCGTGACTAAACCTGAAATATACCACCTGCAAAATTACGGAAATGGCTTCGATCAAAAAAACACCGCAAGCAAGAAGCACAGTAAGGGGCGAAGGAGAAAGAATACCGTATCCCGCGACCATCCCACCAAGAAACAGCGACCCCGTATCCCCCATAAAGATCTTGGCAGGGTGAGCATTGAAGCAAAGAAAGCCAAGCACACCGCCCAGCATCATACATCCGCAAACAAAGCCCGTCTGTTCCCCTGTCAGTACGCCAAGGAAAAGTAAAAATCCGCTGAATACACCGACCAGTGAGGAAAGAAGTCCGTCCACGCCGTCCGTCAGGTTGAGCGCGTTCACGATCCCCGTCAAAAAAATCAAAGCAAAGGGATAATAAACCCATCCAAGCTCCACGTATTTATCGGTAAACGGTACGGGAAGCGCCGTAGACAGCCCGAAAAGCTCCTTTGCAAGCCATAAAAACAGCACCGAAAGCGCCAATTGCATCAGGTATTTCTGTGTCGCCGAAAGCCCCTTGTTTTCTTTTTTCAGCAACTTTTTCCGATCATCAATCAACCCGACAAGCCCGCAGCAAAGCCCAAATCCCACAAGAAAAAGCGGCTTTTGCCACACAGCTTGCCCGTGTCCGATCCAAAGAGGCAAAAAAAGCAGTGTAACAAGCAAAATAGAAAGGATAAAGCCGATCCCGCCAAGTGTTGGTGTACCACGCTTGCTAAGATGCCAGTTCGGCCCTATTTCCAGAATAGGCTGCGCCGCATAACGCCGCAAGCGAGGCACCAGTCTTCTTTCCAACACCACCGTCACAAGAAAGACCGTTAACAGCAGGATACAACCCTGATATAATAATTCTCCGTTCAAAGCAACCTCCTTAACTCTCCCGCCACTCGCTCCATCTTGAGTGCGCGCGATCCTTTAAAAAGCACCGCGGCATCAAGCGGCACGTGTGAAAGCACGCTTTTCGCCAAAAGCTCTTCCTCCCCCAGCGCGAAGGAAAAAATACGCTCGGCAGGCATTCCCGCTTCTTTTGCTCCCGCAGCCGCTTGTGCCGCCAAAGCACCATAGGTGAAAAGATGGGAAACCCCCGATTTATATACGGACGCGCCAAGCGTACGATGCAAAAGACGGCTATAATCGCCAAGCTCCAGCATATCACCAAGCACAGCCACGCGCGCCCGCCCCGCCGAAAGATAACGCAAGCTCTCCAGGGCGGCAAGGCACGCTTCGGGCGAAGCGTTATAGCAATCCTCAAAGAAAAGCATTTTTTCCACAGCATAAACAGACGCATGCATCGGAGCGTGCGCGGCTTTTTGCAAGCCTGCACGGATCTGTGCAGGGCTCCTCCCGCAAAGCAAGCCAACGGCGGCGGCAAGTCCCAATACACTGCTGCCGACAATGCCCGGTATCGGCCATTCAAGATTAGTTATTTCCCCGTTTGCATAGCGCAAATCACAGCGCATGCCAGACACACCCATAACAATATTTTCCGTCACGAAATCCGCGTTTTCCTTTTCCGAAACATAAAATATGTGGCATAACGGTGCTGAAAATCCCGCATTTTTCAAGGAAAGCGGCAATACCAGCTTCGCTTTTTGGTTCATGCCCGTGCACAGCTTGAATTTCTCCTGCAAAACGGTTTGAAAATCCCCGAAAAGCCCAATATGCGCACTCCCCACGTTGGTGATTACCCCGATGTCAGGGCGAAGTGCCGAGGACATTTTTTCCATCTCTCCCACGTGATTGATCCCCAGCTCACACACCCAGAATTCGCTTTTGGGAAAGCTCAGCACACTCAATGGCATACCGATCGTACTGTTATAGTTCCCTGCGCTATGCGGTACGTCGCCGAGCACCGCGGCTATTGCCTCCTTGGTCGTGCTTTTCCCCGCACTTCCCGTTACGGCTATGACGCAAGCAGCACAAGTCTGCCGCCATTTTCCAGCCGCCTCAAGTAACGCATTTTGCACGTTTTCACAATGAAAACACCAGATATTTTCTCGCAAAGGCTGTATCCTGCGCTCTGTCAGTATCGCAACAGCTCCCCTTTGAAGCGCTTGTGGAATATGCTCGTTCCCATCCGTGCGCTCACCCCTGATAGCAAGAAAAAGATCACCCTTTTCTACCTCTCTCGTGTCAGTCGCAATACCACCGACGCACGCAGGTGCTTCTCCGATCCTTTCTGTATTTGCCCCGAAAAGATCAGCAAGATATCGCAGATCTTGCAACGCCGCCGGCAATTCAATCCGCATCCTTTTCCCTCACCCCTCGCAACGCTAGACACTCTGCTACAATCTGCCGTTCGGAAAAGGGCAAGCGGCTTTTGCCGCGTATCTCGTACTCCTCGTGCCCCTTACCCGCCAATAACAAAATATCTCCCGTTCGCGCGTTTTCAATCGCATAAGCAATAGCAAGGCGTCTGTCCTTGACCACAGCATAGGGCTTTTCCTTGTCCACGCCGCGCAAAATCTGCTCTAAAATGGCATCGGGATCCTCGCCGCGCGCGTTATCCGAGGTCAGGATCACCAGATCTGCAAGACGGGATGCAATTCTACCCATTTCCTTTCGTTTTCCTTTATCCCGCTCGCCGCCACACCCAAATAACACCACAATGCGCTGATGCGGTGCGGCAAAGCCGCGCGCGCTAAGCAGAAGCTTCTCCAACGCATCGGGAGTATGTGCGTAATCCAGAAAAATATGGATATCCTTTTGCTCCCCGCAAATGCGTTCCAATCTGCCACACACACCGGGGAAATTTTCCAACGCCATTTGAATTTGCCCCTTCTCTATACCAAGCGAATACGCACACAGTGCAGCAAGCCCTGCATTTTCCACAGTAAACGCCCCAGGAACCGGCACGCGCACTGCCATCTCTTGCCCCTTCTCCGGGCATAGCACAAAGGATATCCCTTGCGCGCCGTGATAGGCGATTTCCCGTACCGTTTGGGGGGATAATTCTAAAAATGGGCACTCTAACCCCCGCGACAAACGTATACCATACGCCGTACTGTAAGACAGAACCGCTGCCTCGCACACCTCAAACAGCTTTTTCTTTTCCAAAAAATAGCTTTCCATATCCCCGTGAAAATCCAGGTGATCCGTGCTCAAGTTCGTAAAAATCGCACGCGAAAAGCGAAGAGGTGCAACCTTCTCCAGCGCAAGCGCGTGTGACGTTACCTCCATCACCACGTGCGTCGCGCCCAAATCCCGCATCCGCGCAAGCGTACGGTACAGCTCCTCGGGATCCGGCGTTGTCATATTGGCAAGACTTTGCTCGTCCCGCTCCCGTAGATCCACGTCGCCACACCGGCATTCCACCGTTCCAATCAAGCCACAGCGGTACCCCGCCTGCGTCAGAATATGGGATAACATCGTAGCCGTAGAGGTCTTGCCATTCGTTCCCGTAATACCGATCAGCGAAATCCCTTTGGCGGGATCGTCATACCAAGCATTCCAGAGCTTTGCCAGCGCAAGACGAGCATTTTCCACCTTGAGAGCGCGCTTCCCATCCAGTGTACGCTCGCTCAACACAACCGCCGCTCCGCGCAAAAAGGCATCGGCTACGTATTGCGTGCCGTCACAGGTAAGTCCGCGTAACGCCACGAAAAGATTTCCCTTCTTTACCTTGCGCGAATGAGATGAGATCCCCGTGATCTCCAGCTCTCCTATCTCCTGATCTGCCGGCGGCTCGATCCCCGCCTTTTGCAGCAATTCATTCAGCTTCATCTCTCTCCTCCTCATTCCGTGCTTTCCTCGTACGCGAAGCGCACCACGATCACCGTACCGCGCGGCAGCTCCGCCCCCGGCGACGAAAGCTGCTCTATCACCGTTTTATTGCTTTTCAGATAATCCTTCGCACCGATCACCTTGATGTTAAATCCTGCGTTCAATAGCGTCTTGTTTGCCTCGCTTGCGCTCATTCCAACCACATTGGGAACACATATCAGTTCATTTTTCCCGTTTCCCGTTGTCAGCGTGATCTTTGCACCCTCCTTTAAAACCGTGGCGTTGGCTGCTGGGATCTGCCCCGTGATATAAGCACCGTCCCCCGCGATCTGATAGGAAAAGCCAGCCGCACTCAGCGCCAATACCGCATTGTCCACACTCCATCCAAGGCAATCGGGCACACGGAGCGTCTGCGCCTTTTCCTCTGCTTCGGTATAACGCGCCTGTATCCCCAGATATGGCAATATTCTTTCCAGTACGTTTGCCACGTAGGGCGCCGCTACAACACTGCCGTACTTGCTGCCCTGTGTGGGCTCATCCACCACGATCACAACCGCGATTTCGGGTGCATCCGCAGGCGCAAACGCCACGCAGGAGCCGATTCGTGCACTTCTGTCATCCCCGATCTTTTCCGATGTTCCCGTTTTCGCCGCCACGCGATACCCCGCCACATAGGCATTTTTCGCACCCCCATCTCCCGCAACGCCACCTGCAAGGATATCACAGATATTTTGTGCAGTTTCCTTACTGATAACTGTGCGTCGTACCGTCTTTTGATGGGTATATACATTGTTTCCGTTGGCATCCGTGATGCTTTCCACAAGATACGGGGAAAGTAATTCACCTCCATTTGCTACTGCTGCGATTGCCGTAATCAACTGCAGCACGGAAATTTTGAAATTCTGTCCAAAGGATGCCGTCGCAAGATCCAAAGGGGTAAAAGAAGAAGCACTGTGAAAAATGGAATTCCCCTCACCCGGAAGATCAATTCCCGTTTTTTCCAAAAGTCCAAATGCCTGCACGTACTCGTAGAACTTCTCACATCCCAGACGTGCTGCGATCGTCATCATCACGGGGTTGCAGGAGTTCTGTAATCCTTCCTTAAACGTGATGCTGCCGTGCCCTCCTTTTTTGTGGCAATGTATGGTGCGATCTGCCACCTGGAGTGCCCCGCTGCAAAAAAAACGCTCGTTCAGATCGATCACCGCATCCTCCTGCAAGGTCGCAGCGCACGTCAAAATTTTGAAGGTGGAGCCCGGCATATAGATCTCTGTGGACGCTTTATTGGACCACATTTCCAGCAAAAGCTTATTTTTTAGCGTCTGATAGGCTTCATCCTCGGGGTCCAGACCCTGCGCAGCCAGCTCACGCGCACACGCTTCGTTCAAAGTGAACGGATCGTTCAAATCAAACGAGGGACCTGTTGCCATTGCCAAAATCGCCCCGGTATTGACATCCATCACAACACCGCACACACGATTTTGTGCATTTGATTCTATCATTGCCTTCTCCAACTCCTCCTCTAACACAGATTGAACATAGGCGTCCAGCGTCGTATGCAATGTCCCGCCATCTATGGCAGGTACATATGCCTCATAGGAATTGGGCATCTCGTTTCCCATCGAATCCCGCGCTGTGATATAGGAGCCATCCTTGCCCGACATCGCGCTGTTGTACTGTAATTCCAAGCCGTACAATCCTTGTCCATCGCTCCCCGTAAAGCCCAAAAGCTGTGCGGCAAGCGCGTTATACGGGTAATAACGCGTTGTCACAGCATCTACACTGAGCATATCCGTAAGCCCTTCTTTTTTAATAAAGTCCAGAATGTCAGCGGCAGTCTGTCTGTCTACGGCACGCGCTACCGTGCGTTCCAGCGAGGATTTGTGCGAAATATGCTCTATGATCTTATCATAATTTGCGTTCGGCAAACGTGCGCAAAGCCCCTCGGCAATCCTTTTTCCCAACGCATCGGCATTTTCCGCCTTAGCAATCACATTGGGGAATAAATTCACGCGATAGACAGTCTGATTGGTGGCAAGCACACGCCCCGTGGCATCCAGAATTTCGCCGCGCGCCGCACGCACAGGAGATTCTGTCGTCATCTGATCCAACACCTTTTGCTGATATTTTTCAAATCCGAAAAATTGTATGGCAAAAATTCTTGCCGAAAGCAAGAGAAAGGTAAGGATCAATAACACAGCAACTGCCGTAGCGCGCCTTAAGGTTTTTCTTTCTGCCAACATAATCGCCTCCAAAAAACAATAACGGCTCCCGTCCTTTGGCGGGAGCCGTTTGAACGGACGCGGTATCGCCGCATCCAATCTTATTCATTTTTTAATAGAATTATGACTTCCAAAGATCCGCAAATGCGCTCAGAAGCTCGCTCATTACGAAAGGCTGATCCTCCACGGGATAGACGTCAACCGCATCCTCGCCGTCAAAGGTAGCGTCCGAAGCGACGCTGGAGTATGCTGCTACCTGCATCTCGGTAACCTCCTGGGTCTGTACCGCAGCAACCTCTGCTTCCAGTGCGGCAACCTCTACCTTGCTTTGCTCAAGCATCAGAGAGGTACCTACCAGAATGCTGAGTGCCAGCACCATCATCAGACCGAAAACAGCCTTTACAAAGGAAAAACGTGCAAAGAGGGGGCGTCTTTCGCGGGTCTGTACACGCTCCTTGCGTGCGGCACGAGCCTGCATCTCGGCAATTCGCTGTTCTTTAGCGCGCTTCAGCTCGCAGTTTTCCTGCGCTTTTGCCAGCGTACGACGCATATTACCTACGCGATCGTAGCCATAACGACTATTAAAGAACGCCACAAAATCACCCGTGGTGATCGTCACACCGCCGTCTCCGGTATCCTCCATAAAGACGACGGTGGTGGCGTTGGGCATATCCGCACCGTGTTTGCGAGAATTGGCAGAATCGCGCATCGTGCGTTCCCGCTTTTCACCGATCTCTCGGCTGTAATTTTCTGTAAAGTAGATCTCATCATAGACTTCGCGGGTCATGATATGCACCGTCCTTTCTTTCTTCTTTCCGAAATTTTCTCAGATCTTTTCCGCAACACGGAGCTTTGCGCTACGCGCACGGGGATTTTCTTCCAATTCCGCTTCGCCCGGAAGAATGGGCTTTTTACTGATCACCCTCACAAGTGGCTTCTTGCCGCATACACAGATCGGCAATCCCTTCGGGCAGGTGCATCCACTCGCCAAACGCGCGAATGCTTGCTTTACAATGCGATCCTCCAGGGAGTGGAAGGTGATAATGGCAATTCGGCCCCCCGGCCTCATATGTGATACCGCGCTTTCAATGGCGGGAACGATTACGTCAAGCTCTGCGTTCACCTCGATGCGGATCGCCTGGAAGGAACGCTTAGCGGGGTGGTGACCACCCTCTCTTGCGGCGGCAGGGATTGCAGATTTGATCAGCTCTGCAAGCTCTCCCGTAGTTTCAATCGGCTTTTTTTCTCTCGTTGCAATGATTTTGGCGGCAATTCTACCGGAAAAGCGCTCCTCTCCGTAGGTGAAAAGAATGCGCTTGAGCTCCTCCTCAGAATAGATGTTGACCACATCGTATGCCGATTTGCTCTGACGGCGATCCATACGCATATCCAAAGGAGCGTCATTCTGATAGGCAAATCCGCGCTCTGCCTCGTCTAACTGATGCGAGGAAACGCCAAGATCCAGCAAAAGTCCATCAATTTCGCCGATCCCGCATTCATCCAGCACATCGTTCAGATTGGAAAAGTTGTTTCTGACCACTCTGGCACGCTCACCGAGGGGCGCCAGACGCGCACCGGCAGCAGCAATTGCGTTTTCATCCTGATCAATAGCGATGAGAAGACCGTTTTCCAGCTTAGAGGCAATGGCAAAGGAATGCCCTCCGCCGCCTGCTGTGCCGTCCACGTAAACGCCATTGGGGCGAATGTTCAATGCCTCAACCGCTTCATCCAAAAGCACCGATCGGTGCGAAAAATTAACGCTCATTTTCCTTCACTCTACTAGGGCAAGCACGAACCTTGGCATTCAGTTCAGCAGTTCTTCTGCTATTTCTGTGTGCCTCGTAATTGGATTTTCTCCAGATCTCGCCGTATTTGCCGCATCCCGTCACGACGATCTGCTTAGCATCCTCGTCATCCAGATCAACGTCAATACATCTCCAAAGCTCCTTTGGAATACGCACACGACCAAGAGAATCCGGCGCACCGCTGACGGAATCGCTGTAATAATATTCCTGCACGTCTTCAAAGTCACCCTGTTCCAGATGTGCTTCCAGACGCTCAAGATATTTTTCCCATTCATCCAGGGGATAAAAACGCAAGCAAGGATTTTCCAGATGACGAACGATCAGGAATTCTTCTCCCAGCATGCTACGGAACTTGGCGGGAAAGGAAATGCGATATTG
>JAZRFS010000123.1:0-2808 GCA_045643765.1 Eubacteriales bacterium | reverse complement strand
TTGACGGCGGAGCGGAACAGACCCATATCGTACTCGCCGGTGACGTTGCGGTACAGATCCTTGCCCACCCGCTCGCTGTGACCCATCTTACCAAGCACGCGACCGTCGGGAGAGATGATACCCTCCACAGCGCAGATCGAGCCGTTGGGGTTGAAGGCGGTGTCCATCGTGGTGTTGCCGTCAAGATCCACGTACTGGGTGGCGATCTGACCGTTTGCGGCAAGCTCTTTCACCAGCTCGTCGGACGCCAGGAAGCGGCCCTCGCCGTGAGAGATCGGTACGGTGTAGATCTCGCCCACCTTGGTTTCGGCAAGCCAGGGGGACTTGTTGGTGCAAACACGGGTGCGAACCAGCTTGGACTGGTGGCGACCGATGATGTTGTAGGTCAGGGTGGGGCAATTTGCTTCGGTGTCGATGATCTTGCCGTAGGGCACAAGGCCGAGCTTGATCAGCGCCTGGAAGCCGTTGCAGATACCCAGCATCAGGCCGTCGCGCTGCTCAAGGAGCTTGGTGACCTCTGCCTTGATCTCGGGGTTGCGGAAGAACGCGGTGATGAACTTCGCGGAGCCGTCGGGCTCGTCGCCGCCGGAGAAGCCGCCGGGGATGAAGACCATCTGGCTCTCGGCGAGCTTTGCGGCAACCTTTTCCACGCTCTTTGCCACGTCGTCGGCGGTCAGGTTGCGAATGACCACGATCTCGGGATCGGCACCGGCGAGGTCCATGGCGCGTGCGGAGTCATACTCGCAGTTCGTGCCGGGGAATACGGGGATCAGTACCTTGGGACGGGCAACCTTCACAGCGGGAGCTGCGGTGCAACCGCCCTCGTATGCAAAGGTGGGAGCGGTCTGCTCCTTGGCGGGAGCGATGGTGGGATATACGCTTTCCAGTGTGCCCTCGTTGATGGCGATCAGCTCGTCAATGGTTGCCTTGTCGCCTGCAAGGTCGATGACCTGCTCGGCGGTGGTTTCACCAAGCTTGAAGGCGTAGGTGTTCTCGATTTCCTCGGAAAGCTCTGCCACGATGAAGCCGTACATGCCGGCAGAATGCCAGTCGTCGCACTGTGCGGACTTAAAGCCGATCTTGTTACCGAAGGACATCTTCATCACGGCCTCACCGATGCCGTTTTCCACAGCCCAAGCGGCTTTGACCTTGCCTGCCTTGTGGAGCGCGTAGAACGCGTCCCAAGCCGCCTTCTGGCTCTCGGCATTATCCTCGTCGGGAGCAAACAGGTACACGGGGTGACCTGCCTCCTTGAATTCGGGGGAAAGCACCTCGGTGGCAAGCACGGGGGCGATGGCGAAGGAGATCAGCGTGGGGGGAACGTCCATATCAAGGAAGGTACCGGACATCGAGTCCTTACCGCCGATGGCAGCGGCGTTCAGCTCAAGCTGAGCGTCCATCGCGCCAAGCAGAGCGGCGAAGGGCTTGCCCCAGCGCTGGGGCTCGGTACGAAGCTTTTCAAAGAATTCCTGCAGCGTCAGGTACGCCTGCTTGTAGTCCGCACCTGCGGCAACAAGCTTAGCCATAGAGGTATATACAGCAGCGCGTGCGCCCGTATACGGGTCAATGCACATGTGGTCGGGATCAAGGCCCCAAGCCATCACGCTTGCCTGCTCGGTCTTCTGACCGGGCAGAACGGGAAGCAGAGCCGCCATTGCCTGAGCAGGGGTTTTCTGCGTCTTGCCGCCGAAGGGCATCAGCACCGAGCCCGCACCGATCGAGCCGTCAAAGCGCTCGACAAGGCCGCGGCGGGAAGCGGTCTTGAGGTCAGCCGCCATCTCGCGCAGATCGCCGTAAAGCGCACGGGAAAGGGCGGAGAGATCCTTCTCGGTCACGTCCACCTTGGTGTGCTTGTCCGCACCGTTGGTGTTCAGGAACGCACGGGAGAGGTTGGCGATGGTCTGACCCTTCCAGGACATCACCATACGTGCCTCCTCGGTCACGGTTGCTACGCGATAAGCCTCCAGGTTCTCACCCTCGGCATAAGCGATGAACTGATCTGCGTCCTCTGCGGCAACGACCACGGCCATACGCTCCTGAGATTCGGAGATGGCAAGCTCGGTGCCGTCCAGACCGTCGTACTTCTTGCGTACGGCATCCAGATCGATGGTAAGGCCGTCGGCAAGCTCACCGATGGCAACGGATACACCGCCTGCACCGAAGTCGTTGCAGCGCTTAATCAGGCGCGTGACGTCGGGGTTGCGGAAAAGTCTTTGGATCTTGCGCTCCTCGGGAGCGTTGCCCTTCTGCACCTCGGATGCCATGGTGGAAAGGGACTTCTTATTGTGGCTCTTGGAGGAGCCGGTGGCACCGCCGATGCCGTCACGACCGGTACGGCCGCCCAGCAGCACGATCACGTCGCCGGGCGCAGGACGCTCGCGGCGCACGTTGTATGCGGGAGCGGCGGCAACCACGGCACCGCACTCCAATCTCTTTGCCACGTAGCCGTCGTGGTAGATCTCTGCCACGTGTCCGGTGGCAAGACCGATCTGGTTACCGTAGGAGGAGTAGCCGGCAGCGGCGGTCTGGCAGAGCTTTCTCTGGGGCAGCTTGCCGTCCAGCGTTTCAGCCAGCGACTTTCTGGGGTCACCGGCACCCGTTACGCGCATTGCCTGATGCACGTAAGCACGGCCGGAGAGCGGATCGCGGATACACCCGCCGATACAGGTGGCGGCACCGCCGAAGGGCTCGATCTCGGTGGGGTGGTTGTGCGTTTCGTTCTTGAACATCAAGAGCCAGTCCTGATCCTCTCCGTTTACCTTGGCATTGACATGGATAGAACAAGCGTTAATTTCTTCGCTTTCATCC
>JAZRFS010000122.1:0-8924 GCA_045643765.1 Eubacteriales bacterium | reverse complement strand
GGTCAAAACGGAGGTGTCTAAGAGGTTTAACCCTTCAAGTTCCTTTAAGACGGCGTACACGCCGCCTGCCTCGTTGAGGTCCTCCATATAGGTGGGGCCTGCAGGGGCAAGGTGGCACAGGTTGGGGGTGCGCTCGCTGATCTGGTTCACCTCGTCAAGCGAGAACTCCACGCCGCACTCGTTGGCAATAGCCGGCAGATGGAGCATCGAGTTGGTGGAGCAGCCGAGTGCCAGATCCGCGGTGATCGCGTTGCGGATGGCGGCGGCGGTCATCACGTCACGGGGACGGATATTCTTCTTGACAAGCTCCATTACCTGCATACCGGCGTGCTTGGCAAGCTGAATACGCGCGGAGTAAGCGGCAGGGATGGTGCCGTTACCCTGCAAGCCCATACCGAGGACTTCGGTCAGGCAGTTCATCGAGTTTGCGGTGTACATACCCGAGCAGGAGCCGCAGGTGGGGCAGGTCTTGCATTCAAATTCGTTGAGCTTTTCCTCGTCGATCTTACCTGCGTGGTAAGCACCGACCGCCTCGAACATCGAGGAAAGGCTGGTCTTCTTGCCGCCGACGCGTCCTGCAAGCATAGGCCCGCCCGACACGAACACGGTGGGAATATTCAAACGTGCGGACGCCATCAGAAGGCCGGGCACGTTCTTGTCACAGTTGGGGATCATCACAAGGCCGTCAAAGCCGTGCGCCATCACCATCGCCTCGGTAGAGTCGGCGATCAGGTCGCGCGTCACAAGCGAGTACTTCATACCCACGTGTCCCATCGCGATGCCGTCGCAGACCGCGATCGCGGGGAACATAATGGGCGTGCCGCCCGCCATCGCAACACCAAGCTTGACCGCATCTGCGATCTTGTCGAGGTTCATGTGACCGGGTACGATCTCGTTATAGGAGCAGACGATGCCGATAAGGGGCTTTTGCAGCTCCTCAGCGGTAAGACCGAGCGCGTTATACAGCGAGCGGTGGGGTGCATTATTGCAACCGTTTACAACAGTATCCTTGATCATAGGTAATTCCCTCCTTGAATTTTGAAAGGCGTTGTATGGGGCGCACAAGCGTGCTTGTGCGCCTTTACAACAACTTTCTCAGTTATTGATAAATTTCTCCTCATCAGCCCAGCTGTAAAGCTTGCGAATGTCTTTGCCGACAACCTCGGAGGGGTGCTCAGCTGCGATCTTGCGCATAGCGTTGAAGTGAACCTGAGAGCCTGCATCGGACATATCAAGCAGGAAGTCCTTTGCAAAGGTGCCGTCCTGGATGTCGGAAAGAACCTTCTTCATAGCCTTCTTGGTGTCCTCGGTGATGATCTTGGGACCGGTGATGTAGTCGCCGTACTCTGCGGTGTTGGAGATGGAGTATCTCATACCCTCGAAGCCGGACTGGTAGATCAGGTCAACGATCAGCTTCATCTCGTGGATGCACTCGAAGTAAGCGTTACGGGGATCGTAGCCTGCCTCAACCAGAGTTTCGAAGCCTGCCTGCATCAGTGCACAAACACCGCCGCAAAGCACTGCCTGCTCACCGAACAGGTCGGTCTCGGTCTCGGTGCGGAAGGTGGTCTCAAGCACGCCTGCACGAGCGCCGCCGATACCGAGCGCGTATGCAAGGTCGATCTCAAGTGCGTCGCCGGTAGCGTCCTGGTGGATCGCGATCAGGCAGGGCACGCCCTTACCGACCTGGTACTCGGAGCGAACGGTGTGACCGGGGCCCTTGGGAGCAACCATGATGACGTTGACGTCAGCGGGGGGCTTGATGCAGCCGAAGTGAATGTTGAAGCCGTGTGCGAAGGCAAGGGTCTTGCCTGCAGTCAGGTTGGGCTCGATGCTCTCCTTGTAGAGCTTAGCCTGCTTCTCGTCGTTGATCAGGATCATGATGACGTCTGCAATCTTAGCGGCGTCAGCGGCGGTCATAACGGTAACGCCCTGCTTCTCAGCCTTTTCCCAGCTCTTGGAGCCCTTGTAAAGACCGACGACAACGTTCACGCCGCTGTCCTTGAGGTTGAGTGCGTGTGCGTGACCCTGAGAGCCGTAACCGATGATCGCAACGGTCTTGCCGGCGAGCTTCTGCAGATCGCAATCCTGCTGATAATAAATGTTTGCCATGATTTTGTTCTCCTTTTTAGGTGAATATATTTTTATTTTTTTGATTACTTGTTGAGAAGCGAGGTCGTGCCGCGCTCCAATGCGACGATACCCGTGCGGCAGATCTCAATGATGCCGAAGGGCTTCATCAGCTCGACGAAGGCGTCGATCTTCAAGGGGTCGCCCGTGACCTCGATACACATGCCGTCGGTGGTGTAATCCACGACCTTGGCACGGTAGGTGTCCACCGCGAAGTGGATATCCGAGCGATTTTCGGGCTTGTTCTGAATTTTGATCAGCATCAGCTCGCGCTTGATGCAGGTACTGTCCTCCAGCACCTCGACCTTTTTGACGTTGTACAGCTTTTTCATCTGATTGATCAGCTGCTCGCGTGCGTATCCGTCACCGGAAAGCGAGATGGTAATGCGGGAATATGCGGGATCCTCGGTCTCGCCTACCGTCAGGGCGTCGATGTTGAAGCCGCGACGGGTGAACATGCTGGTGACGCGCGTCAGCACGCCGTACTGGTTGTCAACGTATACGGCAATCACGAATTTATTGTTTTTCATCACATCTTTTCCCCTTTCTTGCGAACGTTGGTGATCAGATCCTCAATAGAGCCACCGGGCGGAAGCATCGGCAGCACGAACTCGTCCTTATCGACGTACGCGTCGATCACCACAGGACCGTCCGTCACGGTGAGTGCCTTCTTGAAGGCAGCCTCAAACTCCGCAGGGGTGGTTGCGGTCAAGCCCGTAGCACCGAACGCCTCGGCAAGCTTGACGAAATCCGTCTTGCGCTCGAGCGTGGTGTTGGAGTAATGACCGTTGAAGAACAGCGTCTGCCACTGACGCACCATACCAAGCACACCGTTGTTCATCAGCACGATGACAAGCGGGATCTTGTAGCTAACGGCGGTGGCAAGCTCGTTGAGGTTCATGCCGAAGCTGCCGTCGCCCGTGATAAGCACCACGGGATCCTTCGTTGCGACCTGTGCGCCGATGGCGGCGCCCATACCAAAGCCCATCGTACCAAGCCCGCCGCTGGAAACGAAGCGGCGCGCACCGTCGAACTTGGCGTACTGCGCCGTCCACATCTGGTGCTGTCCCACGTCGGTGGCAAAGACTGTTTTGGGGAGCTTGTTTGCGTTAATGATATCCAGCACGCGGCGGGGCACGAGTTTTTCACCCGCACGCTCGCGCTGCTCAGTCTCAAACTGGTTCTCTCTTGCAAGAAGCTTTCCTACCTGCTCGCGCCACTCGGGATGCTCCTGCTTCTGAACGCCTGCGGCGATACGCAGGAAAGCGTCCTTCACGTCACCGACGATGCCGATGTCAACCAGCACGTTCTTGTTGATCTCGGAGAAGTCGGGATCAAGCTGAATGACCTTGGTGCCGCGCGCATACTTGGACACGTTACCCGTGGCGCGGTCGGAAAAGCGCACACCAACGCCAAGGATCAGGTCGGCATCCTTTTGCGCCATCGAGGACGCGTAGTGACCGTGCATACCCTGCATACCAAGAAAACGGTCGCAATCGTTCACGGCGGAAAGTCCCATAAAGGTACAGCCGATGTAAGCGTCCAGCTTTTCGGCAAGGGCTACGATCTCTTTGCCAAGACCAAGACCTGCCGCGCCGCCGCCGATGTAGATGTAGGGGCGTTTTGCATTGTTGAGAAGTTCAATTGCCTCGTCGATTTGCACTTGCTCCGCCAAGGGAAGCGGGAACTTTTCCGCAATCGGCTTTTCCTCAAACTCGTAAGTAGCGACCTGCACGTCCTTGGGCACGTCCACAAGCACAGGACCGGGGCGACCGGACTTGGCGATGCGGAATGCCTCGCGGATACTGTCGGCAAGCTTGGAAATATCGTTGACGAAGTAATTGTGCTTGGTGATGGGAAGCGTGATGCCCGTGATGTCGATCTCCTGGAAGCTATCCTTGCCAATCAGCGAGCAAGGCACGTTGCCCGTGATGGCAACCATCGGGATCGAGTCGAGCATTGCGGTTGCAATGCCCGTGACAAGGTTGGTGGCACCGGGACCCGAGGTGGCGATGCACACACCGACCTTGCCCGTTGCACGGGAATAACCGTCAGCGGCGTGAGAAGCGCCCTGCTCGTGTGCGGTCAGCACATGATTGATCTCGTCGCGGTATTTATTAATGGCATCGTAAATATTGATGGCCTGACCGCCGGGATAACCGGACACGTCGGTCACGCCCTGCTCGATCAGCGTTCTGATAATGATTTCTGCACCTGTCAGTTTCATTTTTCGTGGTCTCCTTTTGGATTTTTCAAAAAGCGATCACACCGAAGCGCCCGTTTCGCGGATCATCACGTTGACCGCGCTGACGAGTGCCTTGACGGAGGATACGATGATATCGGGATCGATGCCCGTGCCCCAGTAGGTCTTACCCTCCCCCTTAATGCTGACGTAGGACGCCGCGAGCGAGTCGGACTTGCCCTCAAGGGCGTGCTGGGTGTAGCTTTCCAGCGTGTATTCTTCCAGATTAAGGAACTGGGAAAGGGCTCTTGCCACGGCGTTCAGACGACCGTTACCGAATGCGGTGACCGCTCTGTCCTCGCCGCCATAGCGGACGATGACGTCGGCGCGGATGCCGCCGCCCTGCTCGTTATAGTTAGCCTTGACAACGTCGATGACATTCGCCACATTGACGAAGTCGCGATTGAAAATGTCGTAAACCTCAGCGGGCTGCAGCTCTCTGTGCTCATGGTCGGAGATGCTCTTGACGTGGTAACCGAAGACCTCGCGCATCTTGGGCGGGAGAGAAAGCTTGTACTTGTGCTCAAGGATATAGCCGATACCGCCCTTGCCCGACTGGGAGTTGATGCGGATCACGTCTGCATCGTAGGTACGGCCGACGTCGGCGGGGTCGATGGGCAGATAGGGCTCGTTCCATACGCCGCCCTTTTCCTCGCGCCACTTCATACCCTTGGCGATAGCATCCTGATGCGAGCCGCTGAACGCCGCAAACACCAGCTTGCCGCTGTAGGGCTGACGCTCGTACACGTGCATACCTGTGACGCGCTCGTAAAGCTCAGTGATCTCAGGCAGGTTGGTGAAATCAAGACCGGGCTCAATACCCTGCGAGTACAGGTTGAGTGCCAGTGTGATCACGTCCACGTTACCGGTACGCTCGCCGTTACCGAAAAGCGTGCCCTCTACGCGGTCGCCGCCTGCAAGCAGTCCCAGCTCGCTGTCCGCCACGGCACAGCCGCGGTCGTTGTGGGGATGCAGGGAGATGATCAGGTTCTCCCGGTTCGTGTGGTTCTTGCACATATACTCGACGTGGTTGGCGTACACGTGAGCCAACGAGTGCGACACGGTCACGGGCAGGTTGATAATGACCTTATCGTCGGGGGTGGGCTGCCAGATATCGATGACCTTGTTACAGATCTCGGCGGCAAACTCGGGCTCGGTGCCCGTAAAGCTTTCGGGAGAGTACTCGAAGGTGATCTTACCCTTCGCCTTCGCCTTGTACTCGTTGCAAAGCTTCGCACCGAACTCGGCGATCTCGACAATCTGCTCCTTGGAGCGGCGGAACACTTGTTCGCGCTGCGCCACAGAAGTGGAGTTGTAAAGGTGAACAATGGCGTGCTTCGCGCCATCAAGCGCCTCGAAGGTCTTGGCGATGATATGCTCGCGCGACTGCGTCAGCACCTGAATGGTGACATCGTCGGGGATGAGGTTCTGCTCGATCAGCGTACGGCAGAAGGTATATTCGGTCTCGGATGCGGCGGGAAAGCCGATCTCAATCTGCTTGAAGCCGACACGGCAAAGCAGCTTGAAAAAGTCCAGCTTTTCCTCAAGGCTCATCGGAATGACCAGCGCCTGATTGCCGTCGCGCAGGTCGACCGAGCACCAGATGGGGGGCGTATCCAGCGCGTCGCGCTTTGTCCAGTCCATCGTAACACCCGAGGGGGTAAAATACTGCTTTTCATACTTGTTTTGGTAAATCATAGTCTTCCCTTTTCCTTTCTTTTTCTGGGGAGGCTCTGGTTGCGGCTACGTGGGAGAAACAAAAAACGCCCCTTTCACGCAACAGAAAAACCATTGCATCAAAGAGACGAAGTAAACTCCGCGGTACCACTCTGCTTGGCGCTCTGCGCCCACCTTAGCCGTGCTTGTCACACAGTCACCCTATAACGGGAGTGCCCGTCCGCGCCTACCAGAAAACCTTCAGCGCAGCAGCTCGAGGATGAGTTATTCTCCGACCCGTATACCGCCTCGCAGCAAGTGGCGGCTCTCTGTGATACGTGAGTGGATATTGTTTCCTGTCGTCGCTTTTATATAATAATTATTATATATTATATAACACGTGCAAACATCCGTCAAGGGGTTTTGACAGATTTTATTGATTTTTCACACTTTACACAAAGAAAGGTGCGCAACGCGCACCTTTCTTGTCATTTTAAACGATAATTTTTGCTGATAAAGGCATTATTTTCCTTCTTTTTCGACATTTTTCTGCTCTTTTTGCCTTGTGGAGCATTGTATTTTGCACTGCGCACAACCACCACAGCAGCCCTTGCCGCGCTTCCTGTCGCGGATCATGGAAAACACAAGAATACCGACCATCGCGCCCACAAGCACAAGCACGATCAAAGTTCCAAGCCAGGGGGGCATACTACTCTCCTTTTACACTCTCTGATTTTCTTTTTTGGGCTCCCACACAGGGCGCACC
This sequence comes from Eubacteriales bacterium, assembly GCA_045643765.1. GTDB lineage: Bacteria > Bacillota > Clostridia > Oscillospirales > CAG-272 > Firm-07. The sequence goes on along the minus strand of JAZRFS010000122.1, from coordinate 2,130 downwards.
AGCATAAAGCAAAGCACGGCAAGCACCAAGAAGGCAAATATCAGCGAAACAACGCCGAGCACGCCCTGCACATTACCCGTAAACAGGCAACCGAAGTTATAAACCATCAGCGATACTGCATAGGCAAGCACGCACTGATAGCCAATGGCAAATGCTGTCCACTTGCCACTGTTCATTTCGCGCTTGATCGCACCCATTGCGGCAAAGCAGGGGGCGCAGAGCAGATTGAACACCATAAAGGAATAGCCCGCCAGAGCACCCATACCGGCAAAATCCAGCACGCCAAGCACTGCGACGATCTCTTCCTTTGCAACAAGTCCCATCACGGTTGCCACAGCAGCCGTGGCATTGTTAAAGCCAAGGGGGGCAAAGAGCCAGGAAATTGCACCGCCGATATAATCCATCACGCTCTTACCAAGCTCGCCCATCTCGGTGGAGAAGGTAAAGCGACCACCGATCACACCAAAGCAGGAGCCCAGCCAGATCACAATCGAGGAAAGCAAAATGATCGTGCCTGCACGTTTCACAAAAGACCAGCCGCGATCCCACACGGCACGGAACAAATTTCTTGCCGTAGGCAGGTGATAGAGCGGCAGCTCCATAACGAAGGGCGCGGGATCACCCGCAAAGGGCTTGGTCTTTTTGAGCATAATTCCCGATACGACCACCGCCGCGATGCCGATAAAATAGGCACTGGGTGCCACCCACCATTCGCCGCCAAACAACGCGGAAGCAATCAGTGCGATCAAGGGGAGCTTCGCGCTGCAGGGCACGAAGGAGGTGGTGATGACCGTCATACGCCGATCCGCCTCGTTTTCAATGGTACGGGATGCCATAATGCCGGGCACGCTGCATCCCGTGCCGATGAGCAACGGAATAAAGGACTTGCCGGAAAGTCCGAATTTGCAGAAAAGTCTGTCAAGCACGAATGCCACGCGCGACATATAGCCGCACATTTCCAAAAAGGAAAGCAGGATGAACAACACGAAAATCTGCGGCACAAAGCCGATCACGGCACCCACGCCGCCAACAATACCGTCGATCACCATGCTCTGTACCCATTCGGGGGTATTCAAGCCCCCTTCGCCGAGCATTTTTTCAAACAGGATCGGCACACCGGGTACCCACACACCAAAATCGGCGGGATCGGGAGCACCCTCCAGCACGCCATCAATCAAAGTGCCAAGCACTTCACCAGCCAAGCCGTAATGCTCAACATAGGCAGGACCGTAAGCACCCCATGCCTCCTCAAAAGCACCGAAATCCTTGTCCTGCACAGCGGCAAGCAGCTTCCCGGCGCCGGGGATCTCGTCATTCTCTGCGATATGCATCGCATCCTCAAGCCCCGGCAGCGTCCAAAGCGTTTCGTCGGCGTAGGCATCCACAGCCTCCTCAAAAGCACCGCCACCGATGCCGAGAAGGTGCCATCCGTTGCCAAAAAGCCCGTCATTGGTAAAGTCCGTCACCCAGGTTCCCACAGTGGAAACCGCGATATAGTACACCAGAAAGATGATTGCCGCAAAAATCGGCAGAGCTGCAAAGCGATTGGTGACCACGCGGTCAATCTTATCCGAAAGCGTCAGGCTTCCGATGCTCTTCTTTTTATAGCAGCCCTTCAGGATCTGCTCGATGTAGGTATAGCGCTCGTTGGTGATGATCGCCTCCGCATCGTCGTCCATCATCAGTTCAACGGTCTTGATATCCTTCTCGATATGCGAAAGCTGTTCCCCGCCGATCCCCAGCTTTTCCAGCACACGCTCATCGCGCTCGAAGATCTTGATGGCGTACCATCTCTGCTGCTCCTCAGGCAAACCGTGGACGGCTGCCTCCTCGATATGTGCAATGGTATGCTCTACCTCGCCGGAAAAGATGTGCCGGGGGGCACAGGCAACTCCCGCGCGGGCGATCTCGATCGCCTTTTGCGCTGCCTCTGCAATGCCGTCGCCCTTCAAGGCAGAAATCTCAGGCCCCGTTTATGCTATGCTTGACCAGGCTGCACCTTATCTCGGCTTCCCGCTCAGAATGGTGCTCGGCAACATGTGGCTTTTCAAAGGTCTGCTTACAAAGGTTTTGCCTATGGTATCTCCCATGTGCAATGCATTTGTAAAAACAACCTTCTGCTGCACAATG
>JAZRFS010000121.1:0-2645 GCA_045643765.1 Eubacteriales bacterium | reverse complement strand
CTGTAACGGTTGCTCTCAGTGTGAGCGCGTATGTCCTTACGGCGCCATCACTTACGAGGACAGAGAAGTTCGCTCTGCCGAGTTCCGCGGCATCAAGCGGATCGCATTGGTCAACGAGGCGGTATGTCAGGGTTGCGGCGCTTGTACCGTTACCTGCCCGTCCGGCGCAATGGATCTGAAGGGCTTCTCGAACAGTCAAATTATGGCGGAGGTAGATGCAATATGTCGGTAAATCAAGAATGGACTCCTAATATCGTAGCGTTCTGCTGTAACTGGTGTAGCTACGCAGGCGCTGACCTTGCGGGATCGGGAAGAATGAACTATCCCGCGAACGTAAAGATCATCCGTATTCCCTGCTCCTGCCGTTTGAACCCCTTGTTCGTTCTGCGGGCGTTTCAGCGCGGCGCGGACGGCGTGATCCTGTGCGGTTGCCACCCCGGCGACTGCCACTACTCTACGGGTAACTACTACGCCCGCAGACGTATGACCATGCTCTTCTCCATGCTGGATTATCTGGGAATCGAACGGGGACGCACCCGTGTGGAATGGGTTTCCGCCGCTGAGGGCGCGAAATTCTCCGCAACGATGAACGACTTTGTAAAAACCATTACCGAGCTTGGCGAGAACAAGTAATTGGGGGATCTGCGATGCAAGAAATGATCATGGAACGGGTACATACCCTGATAAACGAAGGCGTTGCGGACCGTGTACTTGCCTGGGAGATGGGCGAGTTCTTCTACGACCGCACACCGAAATTCTTTCATAAAGACAATCTGGACGGACTGAAGTACGACACCTTCTGCGGCGCGAACGTGAGCAAATATCTGATCGCGGAAATGCCCAAGGAAGGAAAGACCATCGTACTGGTCAAGCCCTGTGATTCTTACAGCCTCAATCAGCTCTGCACCGAGCATCGCGTCAACCGTGAAAAGGTTTACGCGCTGGGCGTTGGCTGTTGCGGTAAGATCGACGTGGAGAAGCTCCGCGCCATGGGAATCAAGGGTATCACCGCCATTACCGAGGAGGGCGACACCTTGATCGTCAGCACTCTGTACGGCGAAAAGAAGGTTGCCCGCAAGGACGCTCTGCTTGACAAGTGCCTTTGCTGTAAGGGCAAGGAGCACAAGGGCGTAGACGAGGTCATCGGCGAGAGTCAGGAGACCTCGGTAGGCGACAAATTCGAAATGGTCGCAAAGCTGGAGGCAATGACTCCCGACGAGCGCTTCGAGTTCTGGCGCAGCGAGCTGTCCAAGTGTATCCGCTGCAACGCGTGCAGAAACGTCTGCCCCGCCTGCAGCTGTATCAAGTGCGTCTTCGACAACCCCAAATCGGGCGTTGACAACAAGGCGGCAGTTGACGATTTCGAGGAAAATATGTTCCACATCATCCGTGCGTACCACGTAGCTGGTCGTTGTACCGACTGTGGCGAGTGTAGCCGCGTTTGTCCTCAGGGCATTCCGCTCCATCTCCTCAACCGCAAGATGATCAAGGACATCAACGAGCTTTACGGCGACTATCAGGCAGGCGAGGAAATCGGACAGCGCCATCCGCTGACCGACTATACCCTGTCCGACAACGAGCCCAGCATCGTTCATGAGCGAGGAGGTGCGCAATCGTGAAAAAGATCGCTTTGAGCGCATTGAATCGTTTCTTCGGTGAGATCGCAGAAAAACAAACACTGATCACCCCCGTGGAACGGGCGGGACAGGTGGATTTCGGCGTTTGGTCGGAATCCGAAACGGTACGGCTGGACGTACTGAAAACCGTTAAGAGCGCCAAGGGCGCATTCTTCCCTCAGGTAGAGGACATGGTTCGCTTCCATATGCAGGGCAAGAACATTGAGATCAACCCCGCAGACGTGATGAACGGGAATTTCGTGATCTTCGGCGTACGCGCCTGCCACGCAAGAAGCTTCGATCTGTTGGATCGCGTATTCCTTTCCGAGCCGGTAGACCCCTTCTACTCTGCAAGACGCGCCCACGGAACGGTGGTAACTCTTGCTTGTAACGAGCCGGAGGAAACCTGCTTCTGCTCCAACTTCGATATTGACGCGGCGAACCCCGCAGGAGATGTTTCTGCTTGGATCGTGGGTGAGGAGCTGTTCCTTCGCGCCAACACCGAAAAGGGCGAGGCGCTGATCGAGGGCTTGGAGGATGGAGATTCCGCTCCCGTAGAGGAGGCTCAGGCATCCATTCGCGCCATCACGGAAAAGCTTCCCTTGGCAAACCTTGATCTGGAGGGCTTTGACGGCGAGCATCTGATGGAGAAGTTCAACGATCCCGCATGGGCAGAGCTTTCCCGCGCATGCCTCGGCTGTGGAACCTGCACCTTCGTGTGCCCCACCTGCCAGTGCTACGACGTACGCCACTCCGACAGCGGAAACGGCATTCAACGATACCGCTGCTGGGGCAGTTGCATGTTCTCCGTCTTTACTCTGTTGTCACACGGAACCAACCGTCCCACTCAGGTGGAGCGCTTCCGTCAGAGATTTATGCATAAGCTGGTCTATTTCCCGTCCAACAACGACGGACTGTATTCCTGCGTGGGCTGCGGACGGTGTCTGTCCAAGTGTCCTCAGGGACTCAACATTGTAAAAGTGATCAAAGCCTTGGGAGGTGACAAATAATGCAAGATAATATCATCCC
>JAZRFS010000120.1:0-11109 GCA_045643765.1 Eubacteriales bacterium | reverse complement strand
GGTCTCCCTTGGCACCAAGAAGGTGACAGGGATTATCATCCCCCATGAGAGATACGCCATGACCCCTTGCGCAGTCCTCATCTCATCATCGCGTCCCTGCGTAACAAAAATATAATAGTACAGGGCTGTCAGCACGGGCGGTATCAAAAGCGTTATCACAAAATAAGTGCTCAGCATAATACTCACTCCTTTGACGACCCACTCACAAACGCACACACGAACGCGCTTGCGCCGCCTTGCACGAGGGTGGCTGCTGCCGCCTCGGCGGCCTTTTCTTCTTCAAACAAACCAAACACGGAGGGGCCGCTGCCGCTCATCTGTGCTGCAAAGGCACCAAGCGAGAGCAGCTCGCACTTGATTTTCGGGACATCGGGGATCGAAAGGGACACAATTTCCTCAAAGCGATTGAAAATTACCCCGCTAACGGTATGAGTTTCGCCGTTTTTCAAGCAATCCGAAAAATGGACAAGCTCCCTTTCCGCTTTTTCTTCAAAGCCCGAAAAATCACCGTATTTTTCATCCAATGCGGCGAAAGCGCGTGGCGTTGACACGCCTTGCTCGCCCTTGACAACAACCACGTAGCATGGGAGATTGTTTTGAATTGGCGTCATTTTCTCACCGATCCCACGGCAGACCTGCGTGCCTCCCACAACACAAAAAGGAACGTCTGCACCGATTGTCGCACCGATACGGCACAGCTCCTCTGCGGAAAGACGGTTTCCGTTCATCACATTCAGCGCGCGAAGCGTTGCCGCAGCGTCCGCAGAACCGCCACCGAGCCCCGCCTTCATCGGTATTCTTTTCGTCAGTCTGATATCCACACCAAAAGGCTCGCCCGTCGCCTCAAAGTAGGCGCGTGCGGCACGCAGGATCAGGTTGTTTTCGTCGGCAGGAAGATCGCATCCCGTATCCAAACTCACACCGTTATGGCACTTTTTTTCAAAATTCAGTGTATCGCACAGTGAAATGCTTTGCATCACGCTGACAAGATCGTGATATCCGTCCGTGCGGCGCCCCACAATCTCCAGGCTCAAATTGATCTTCGCATAAGCTTGTATTTCCACTCGCAGACCCTCCCCCTTCCAACAAAATCATTCAATTCATTTTATCATATTCCGCACACTTTCGCAAGATTTTTGCAAAAAAATATGAATTTTTATCAAAACACGCCTTTTTCACTTGACGCACCGCCCTTTAAATTGTATAATATATAGTACTACACTTTACGCGTCCCCGCGTTTTTGATAGATGTCTGTCTACATCACTCTCTAGAACGGAGGCACAAAATGGCTGCAAACAACCAACAACCAAATCAAGCGCCCACCCCCAAAAAGCCCAGGCTGGCCGTATGGCATGCAATTGCCATCGGCTTGATCGGCATTTTTTTGGTGCTGACGCTGTCCAATCTGAACGCGATCCTCGCCCCCGTTCGGCAATTGACCTCTATCCTTGCCCCCATTACGGTCGGTCTGGTATTGGCTTACATTCTGAACTTCTTCCTGCGTTTCTTTGAATACAAGGTGTTCCGAGGAATTCAGCGCAGACGCCTGAACCGCGCTCTTTCGATGATCTCCTCCTACATCCTGCTTCTTGCCATCATCGCGGGCATCCTCTTCCTGATCATTCCCTCCGTTGTGGAAAGCTTTTCCGAGCTGCAGGTCAAGGGGGCTTCCTTCATCACCGATCTGATCAATTCCATCAACAACATTATCGCTAAATTCCCCTTCGCCAATCCCGGCGAGAACGATATGTTCCTCAATCTGGAAAAGATCCTCAACTACGCCTTCAATCTGTTGAGCACGTCGGGCGACTGGATCATCTCCAACATCGCCTCGATCGCAGGAGGTACCGTTACGGTGCTGAAAAACATCGTAGTCGGTCTTTTCATCTCGGTCTACGTTCTGCTTTCCAAGGAAAGACTGAACGCGGGATGCCGCCGCATCTTCCGTGCCTTCTTCTCCAAGAAAAACGAGGAGCGCCTGCTTGGATACTTTTCCCGTGCACACAGCAAATTCGGCGGATATATGATCGGCAAGCTGGCCGACTCGATCATGGTAATGCTGGTATGTATGCTTCTGTTCAGCATCTTCAACATTCCCTATCCTATTCTGATCGCGGCAATCATTGGCGTAACGGACATCATCCCCTTCTTTGGTCCCTTCCTCGGTGCCATTCCCTCCGCACTGATCATCTTTATCATTGATCCCTGGAAGGCAGTGGTCTTCGTGCTGCTGATCCTTGCTGTCCAGCAAATCGACGGCAACTTCATCGCTCCGTTGATCCTTGGTGACAGAACCGGTCTTTCCTCACTTGGCGTCATTGTTGCCGTCACGGTCATGGGCGGCGTGTTCGGCATTATGGGTATGCTGATCGGCGTGCCGCTGTTTGCGCTTATCATGTCGATCCTGGACGATTTTGTCTGTGCTCGCTTGAAGGCAAAGGGCGAACCCACCTCCTTGCGCAAATACTATCCCGCAGATGCCTTTATCCGCCCGCAGGACGAGGACGTTGAGGAAATCACCATGCTGCAGCGCTTCGGTCATTGGGTAGCAACCGTGGAAACCGAGCAAGAAAACGTAGACTACGTCCCCGGCTTCTGGCACAGTGTCGGACGCGGTATGCGAAAGACTTTCCTCGCCATTGGCCGCTTCTTCCAGCGTCTGTTCTCTATCAAGCCCATTCCCGAGGATCAAAAGAGCGGCGTTTATATCAGTATCTCTACCAAGGGTATTCCTACCAAGAACTACTTCCTGCGCATCATACTGCTGGCAATTCCCACGCTCTTCCTTTACCCGTTATACGTGGTAGAGGTTGTCTCGCAAAGCACCAACATCACCTGCCGCAAGGACGGCAAGCGAACCTGGGGTGCACTCCCCTTCCTGGTGTTCTCCTTCCTTACATTGGGAATTTTCCCGCTTGTATGGCACTGCAAGATCATCAACCGCATGAAGCATTATTGCGACACGCACGGTATAGAATGTCGCATTTCCAAGCGCTTTTATCTGTGCTGGACCCTGATCGCCTTCCCCATCCTGGTCGGTCCCTTTATTGCAATTTTCCGCTTCCTGACTGCCTTCCGTGATATCGCCCGCAACTTCAATGAAACGCACACCTTCCCGCTTTCTGCCGAGATGCTTGCCGCTGATATCCCCGAGCCCGCAGAGGAAGCACGTCCCCGCAAATCCATCATCGAGCAGATCCTTGATCCCGACGAGGAGCTTCTTCCCGAGCAATCGGAGGAGGAAGATGATGAGGATGACGAGGACGACACCCCCTTTCTTAACTAAATCAGCCGTCTGGCTGCCAGACAAAGCCGATCGGGCACGGTCGGCTTTGTCTTTTCAAAGGAGATCATAATTATGACTGAAAAAAGAAAAGGCGGGATCTCCGTCAACACGGAAAACATTTTCCCCGTCATCAAAAAATGGCTGTATTCCGAAAAGGATATCTTTTTGCGCGAGCTGGTTTCCAACGCAACCGACGCCGTCACAAAGCACAAGCGCCTTTGCTCGCTGGGTGAGGCAACGGGCGACACCACCCCCTACCGCATTGACGTCGTGCTGGACCGCGAGGCAAAAACCATCACGGTTGAGGACAACGGCATTGGTATGAGCGAGGAGGAGCTGAAAAAATACATCTGCTCAATCGCACTTTCCGGCGCGGTGGACTTTTTGCAGAAATACGAAAGCGGAAACGACAGCACCAAGGGCGGCATCATCGGTCACTTCGGACTTGGCTTTTATTCCGCCTTTATGGTGAGTGACAAGGTAGAGATCCATACTCGCTCACACACGGGTGCGCCCGCCGTGCATTGGGTCTGCAATGCAGAGGGCGAATACGAGATCGAAGCGGGAGAGCGCGACACGCGCGGTACCGAGGTCATCCTGCACGTCAGCGATGAGGAGAGTGCCTACCTCACCCCTGTCAAGCTGCGCGAAATGCTGGAAAAATACTGTGCCTTTATGCCCGTGGAAATCTATTTTGACGATGGCTCCGAGCAAAAGGAAGATCCCGCGCCGATCAACGACACCACGCCTCTTTGGCAAAAGCCGATCTCGGACTGCACCGACGAGGAATATACCGAGTTTTATCACAAGGTGTTCCCCGATATGCGCGATCCCCTGTTCCACATTCATCTCAATGCCGATTACCCCTTGAATTTCAAGGGCATCCTTTATTTTCCGCGCCTCAATCCGCATTTTGAAAGCGCCGAGGGTCAGGTTAAGCTTTACTACAATCAGGTCTTTGTCGCGGATAACGTCAGCGAGGTCATTCCCGAATATCTCCTGATGCTGCGGGGTGTGCTGGATTGCCCCGAGCTGCCCTTGAACGTATCCCGCAGTTATCTGCAAACCAACTCTTACGTGTCCAAGCTCTCTGCCCATATCGTCAAAAAGGTGGCGGATAAGCTGGCATCTCTTTGCAACACTGACCGCGAGCAATACGAGAAGGTCTGGGGAGATATCAAGACCTTTGTATCCTTTGCCGCGATGCATGATGAAAAGTTCTACGACCGCGTGAAGAACGCGATCCTGCTTAAGCTGACAAACGGCAAAAGCGTTACAATCAAGGAATATCTGGATGGCGCTCCCGAGGGAGCGAAGGTCATCTACTACACCACGGATAAGGCGCTGCAGGCACAGTACGTGGCTATGGTAGAAGCGGAAAATATCGCCGTAGCCGAGCTTGACACGATGCTGGACACCCAGTTTATCGCCTATCTGGAAAGCAAATCGGGCGAGTACAAATTCCGCCGCGTGGACGCCGATCTTTCCGTGCTTGGCAAGGAGGGCGACAGCAAGGAAAACGAGACACTGACAGCCCTTTTCCGCAGGATCGCCGCCAACGACAAGCTGGACGTGAAGCTGGAAACCCTGAAAAACGCCGAAATTCCCGCTGTTTTGAATATTCCCGAGGAATTCCGCCGCATGCAGGACGCGATGCGTATGTACCGTATGATGGAGGGTGAGCAGGTGGCGGACGAGCTGCCGATGGGCGCTGTACTGATCCTGAACACCAACAATGCGTTGATTGGAAAGCTGGAGGGGCTGCACAAGGAAAACGCGGCACGCGCCGACCAGCTTGCCTCTTATATCTACAAGCTTTGCCTGCTCTCGCTGCAAAAGCTCACCCCCGTGCAGATGCAGGAATTCCTTGCGGAAAGCTATGCGCTGCTTTCCGAGCTTTCTCAATGAGGTCGCTTGCCGAGGTTGCCGCCGATAATCTCGCGTTCTGGCGCGAAAGCGGTGCGCAATCGCGTTCCCTTTGTCTTTTGCAAGAGGAGGAGCTGGGACGCGCCGCAGCAAAGGAGTGGCTGAGCGAAAAAAAGCCGCCTCTGCCGCCTGTGATCCACGCGGACACTCCGTGCGCACGTGCCGGGCTGGTTGAGGAGCAGATCGCCTTTTTGCGCGGCTTCCTTTCCGTGATCCCCGATTTTTCTGCGCGCGAGCTGCAGGAGCTTACCCCAACGCTACCCGCTCCCAACGCCCCGCGCGTGGCATTTCTGGACAGCGAGATCGGTCGCGATGCTCTGCATTGCTTTGAACCCGTTCTGCCGCATCTGCGCCCGCATCCCGCCCCCTCCTTTACGGCGGTATGCGAGGAAATTGCCAATGACCGTGCAGATTTTGCGCTATTACCGTTGGAGGATTCCCGTGAGGGTAAATTCCTTCATTTGTACGAAGAAATCGACCGCTTTGAGCTGCGCATCACACACGTGTGCACCGTACCGTATGCCGATCGCGGGCGAAGCGTTCTGATGGCGCTTCTCAGCCGCCGTTATACGCCCACGGTCGCCGCCAAGGGCGATTGGCTGCTTGCTTGTACGGTGTTCGGCGAGGACGCACAAGTCCTCTCTGATCTGTTGATCGCCGCAAAAGCGGCGGGATTGCAGCTGCATCACATTGATACGCTCCCCTCGCCTTACGGAGAGGGCGGCGCCTTCTATCACCCCGTTTTTTGCACGGAAAGCGTCGCGTGCGACGCACTCTTCCTTGCCTATCTTGCCGTATGTCTGCCCCGCGCACACGTGACGGCGCGTTATTTACACCTGAAGGAGAATTTTTATGACTAAGCATCGTTTTACCCCCCGCGGCGTCTGCTCGCGCGGGATCGAAATCGAATTGGAGAACGGCATCATCCAGAACGTGGAATTCCACGGCGGATGCGCCGGCAATACACAAGGCGTTGCCTCTCTTTGTAAGGGAATGCGCGCCGAGGAAGCCATCGAGCGTCTTTCCGGCATTCGTTGCGGCTTCAAATCCACCTCCTGCCCCGATCAGCTTTCCATTGCACTGAAAGAGGCACTGGCGAAGGAAAATGCATAAAAAAAGGCGTTTACCCACACCGTTTGGTGGATAAACGCCTTTTTTGTGTATCAGCTCTTCTTCAAAAACGCAAGTAAAACACGATAGAAGCGCTCGTAAGAGGAAAGCTCCATACGCTCGGCAGGGGTGTGCAGATCCTTGATATTCACACCGAGAGAAATGGCGGAAAGCCCCGGCAGATTGCCCGCAAACAGACCGCATTCCAACCCCGCGTGGATTGCATTGACGCGAAGCGGAGTGCCCGTCATCTCCTCGTAGACGCCACGCCATTTTTCAATGAGCGGCGAGGAAACGGGGCTATCCCAACCGGGATAGGCGTTGTGGTGATGCACCCAACCATTCACGCTCTCCGCGCGTGCCTTGATCTCATCGCCACTTTCCTCCACCTTGGCAAAATCAAAGGAGCGATGAGAAATAACAATCAGGCACTCTCCCCCGCCCAGGCGCACGCTTGCCACGTTGCGCGAGGTATAGGGCAGTCCCTCAATTTCCGGATGCCACTCCATCACGCCGCCTGCGATAGAGAGCAGGTGTAGGATCCGATCGGTATCCGCAGCCGCACAAAGTGCGCTAGCCGTGCAGGGCGTGACGCTTGCCACAAAGCCTGCGTCATCCGCCACAAGACCGGCGCGGATCTGCGCAATTTTTTCCTCCAACACCTGTGCAGCACGCGCGCTATCCACAACGCTGATCACCGCCTTACAATCGCGCGGAATGGCGTTGGATTTATCACCGCCGTGAAGCACGGCAATGCGCAGCTCGCCAAGCTCCTTCACCGCACAGAGCAGCTCTGCCATCAGCGAAAGCGCGTTGGCGCGTCCCCTGTGGATATCCTCACCCGAATGTCCGCCACAAAGACCGTCCAGCGTGATACAAAGACCTTGCGCCGTATCCTCGGTAACGGTCACAGGAAGATGCAGGTCACTACGTAAGCCTCCGCAGCAGCCGCAGGTCAGAAGATCCTCCTCACCGCCGTCCAGATTGAGCAGCACTCTTGCCGAAAGCTGAGTGTAATCAAACGCAAGGGCGCCGTCCATCCCCGTTTCCTCAGAAGATGTGAACAAGCATTCCAGCGCAGGATGATTTTCACACTCCGTAAGCACACCAAGGATCATGGAAACACCGTAGCCATCGTCAGCCCCCAGGGTCGTACCGTCTGCGTGCAGGATATCCCCTGCCCGCACAAGGCGAACCCCTTCCTTTTCAAAATCGTGCACGACGCCCGCATTTTTCTCGGCTACCATATCGGTATGCGCCTGCAGGATTATCGCCGGCTCGTTTTCGCGCCCCTTAGTGGCAGGCGCCTTTATCAGCACGTTGTTTACCGCATCACGGTAGAAAATAAGCCCGTGCGCCTTTGCAAAGGCGACCAGGTAATCAGCCATACCGCCCTCGTTACCCGAAGCGCGCGGAATGGCGGAAATTTCCTCAAAAAAGCGAAGCGCCACCTTCGGCTCCACGTCCCTTAACAAATATTCCATAAACTCACCCCTTTATACCAAAAGCCGCTTGTACAAGCGGCTTTTATCTTAATTTTGCAAGTGCTTTAGCGGCACCCTCAGCCGCGGCAGTATCTGCATTATTTGCCACTGTCGCGCGCACGCCCATAATGTCGGCTAAGAACTGATCCATTCCTTTGATCACACCACCGCCTGTCAGAACGACGCCGCCTTTGGCAATGTCCACGCGGATCTCGTCCGCTGTTCCTTCCACCATCAAAAGGGCTGCATCCACGATGGGAACCAACGCATCCTTGAGGGCATCCCTGATTTTGTCTGAGCGTAAGGTTACCGTGCGCAACTCGCGGGTTTTTATATCGCGACCGCGCACATCCTGCGTTTTCACGTCGGTGTGGTCTGCCATCATCACAAGGCGGATCTTAATCTGCTCTGCCGCACGCGGGCTGATCGCCAGCTGATATTTTTCCTGCACGTAGCGTACAATGGCTTCATCAAACTGTACGCCACCCACGTGAGCGGTCTTGCGCACCAGCATATCACCAAGAAAGATCACAGCCGCCTCCGTACGAGAAGCGCCGATATGTATCAGCATCTGCGCCACAGGCACAGAAAAATCAAATCCCACGCCAAGCGCCGCGCAAAGCGGTGCCTCTAACAAATGCACACGGGCAACACCCGCGGCGAGAACCGCATCCTCTGTGGCATTGATCTGTGCCTCGGTCAGATCGCACGGGATACTGACCATTGCGTGCGGATGCAGCAGTGTACGGCCCAAAGCGCGGTACAAAAATTCGCGCAGGATTGCAGAAAGCACATCTGCGTGCTTCACAACACTATCCCACGCGGGGCGGCAAAGCTGAAGGCGACCGGGTCTTTCCTTGTAAAGTCGCATTGCATCGTGCCCTGCAGCCACCACCTTGCCCGTATCGGGATCCAGCGCGGCAACGTTTGGCTCACGCAAAAGAAGCACGCCGTCCGGGGTGCAAATAGATATTTGCGTGGTGCCGATATCAATACCGATCTGTTTTCTCAGCATAGGCGTCCTCCTTTCCCTTTCAGTAAGCCTTTTGTGCATTAATATATTATACTATATTCTTTTCAAAAAAGCAATGCCTTGCACAAAAAAACAATCAGTGTTTCTTAGGCGTCTGCGCCACTGCAACACAAAGAATGTTCTTCACTCCCGCAGCACGCAATGCGTGCACACCTGCGCTCAGACTTGCCCCGGTTGTTACCACGTCGTCTATCAATACGACACAGCAATCCTTGGGCACCGTGCCCACAGCAAACGCATCCCGCAGATTGAGCGCCCGCTGCTTTGCGTTCAGCTTCTTTTGCGCTCTCACGCGCTTCGTACGACGCAAAAGCGAAAGATGCGAAAGCCCCGTTTGATCGGCAATCGCACGGGCAAGACAGGCGGATTGATCTACCCCAAAGCGCCGTACGCTTCTGGGATCGCGCGGCAAATGCACAAGCAAAACGCGCTCTTGTTGCCACCCAAGCTTCTCTATTTGTGCAAGAATTCCATCCGAAAGCTCCCCCGCCAGCATCGCAAGGATGCGACGGCGCGGATGCTTTTTCAGGCTCAGAACGATATGACGCATTACACGCTCGCGCGCAGTGTCGCCGTAGGGTGCCAGCTTTAAAAGCCCTTCACTGCCGGCGCGTCCCAGTGCGCTCGGTTGACAGCGACACTCGGGATATGCCGCAAAGCACGTGGGGCAGGATCGGCAAAGCTCCGCGCGCCATTCCTTTTTACAATCCGGACAAAACACAGCAGCCTCACCGCACACGGTCGGTGGCAGCAATGCGTGACATCCCGCACAATGGGGCGGAAACAACAAATTTTTGGCAACCGTTAAAAATTGCTTCATTTCATTCCTCTTTTCTCCCCACCGCAAGTCGTGCAGCAAGCCCGGTATAGCGCATTGCCTGACGATTGTTATTCACCATCTGTGCGGCGATATCTGCGCGCCCCACCAAAATCACCATACGCTGGGCACGCGTGATGGCAGTATAGAACAAATTACGCGTCAGCAGCATCGGCGCGGCGGCATAAAGCGGAATAATGACCACGGGATACTCACTGCCCTGGCTCTTATGCACCGTTACGGCGAAGGCGGGCTCCAGCTCGTCCAGTCCCGTAAAGTCATACATCACGTGACGGTCGTCAAAGGCAATCTCCATACATTGGTCGGCGGGGTGGATGGCTTCGAACACGCCGATATCACCATTGAATACACCAAGCCCCGTTTCCTCGCCCCGTTCCCAGACCAGATCATAATTGTTGCGGATCTGCATCACGCGATCTCCTTCGCGGAAAACAACGTCGCGCACGCGGTGCTCGCGTCTTCCCGCACGCGGCGGATTGAGCGCTTGTTGAAGCACGCGATTGAGATTTTCGGTGCCTGCCTCCCCCTTGCGCGAGGGAGAAATCACCTGAATTTGTCCCGTGATATCCGCGCCGTAGCTACGCGGCAGACGGCTTGCGCAAAGCTCCGCCACAGTAGCGGCAATTTCAGCTTCGCTTGCACGGGAAAGAAAGAAGAAATCATTATCCTTGGCGTCAAGACGCGGCATTTCTCCGCGATTGACCGCGTGGGCGTTGGTAACGATCAGGCTGTTCTGCGCCTGACGGAACACCTCGGTAAGCGCCACGGTCGCAAAGCGCCCGCAGGCGATCAGATCGTGCAGCACATTACCCGCCCCCACCGAGGGCAGCTGATCTGCATCACCGATCAGCACCAGGCGCGCGCCCGGCTTCACGGCACGCAACAACGCTGCCATAAGGGGCTCATCCATCATAGACACCTCGTCTACAATGATCGCGTCCTCCTCCAGCTGATTGCGCTCGTCCCTGGCAAACTCGGCTTTTTTTCCTTCGTTAAAGCTCATTTCCAGAAGACGATGTACAGTCTTCGCCTCGTTTGAGGTCGCCTCGGAAAGTCGCTTGGCAGCACGCCCTGTGGGGGCTGCCAGTGCCACCCGCAGATCCATACTTCTGAAGATTTGCAAAAGCGCACGCACCACGGTCGTTTTACCCGTACCGGGACCACCCGTGAGGATCATCACGCCGTTTTCAAGAGATGAGGCGATCGCCTCCTTCTGCAATTGTGCGTACGCAATGCCGCCCTTCTTTTCCTCGCGGGAAATGAAATAGTTGATATCACGCACATCCAGCTTCACACACGCACGATCCAG
Organism: Eubacteriales bacterium; assembly: GCA_045643765.1. GTDB lineage: Bacteria > Bacillota > Clostridia > Oscillospirales > CAG-272 > Firm-07. The sequence goes on along the minus strand of JAZRFS010000120.1, from coordinate 122 downwards.
CGCCACCAGACGCTCGGCGATCACGCGCTCGCATTCATAGCTGTGGCGGTCGAACAAAAGCGCCTTGTTCCCCTCATTGGTGCGGTGATGCACACGAAAAAGACGACGCGCCTTCAACAAAG
>JAZRFS010000119.1:0-6633 GCA_045643765.1 Eubacteriales bacterium | reverse complement strand
GGTGATGTCGCTGTACTTGGCAAGTGCTGCGGCAAGGCCGTTTGCCTTGACAAAGTCGGTCACCTCAACGGAGGTGGCGTCAGCCTCGTTGCGGTAGAGGTACGCGGCGGCGATACCGATGCCGATGTAGGCAGGGATCGCGCCCGTTTCCTTCACCATCTTGAAAGCGCCGCCCAGGCGGTCGCCTGCGCCGACCTTACGCTTGGGATCGCGTCCCACGCGGTCAAGCGCGTCCATCAGCAGACGGTTTTCAAAGCGCGGCACCAGCTCCTCGGCAAAGCGCACGCACTCGTCGCAAGGCGCACCGTGGCGCTTGGCAAGACCGCGAGCGGCCTCGATCAGCGCGCGCATCACGAAATACTTGATCTCGGCGTCGTCCGTGCCGTCGTGCACGTAGCTGTAATTCTTCAGCACGGCAAGGTACGCGGTCATCGCGTGACCCATATTGTGGATCAGCAGCTTGCGCTCGATATAATACTCAAAGGGGGTAAAGGTCACAAGGCCCTTGACGGGGGGCAGCTCGCAGCCAACGGGGCGGAAGCCCACGGGGTTGGCGGGCAGCTCGCTATACACGTCCGCGCAAACGGCGGCAGGGTACTTGGCGGAGAATTCCTCGGGCGTGGGGGGAACGGTACGGCCGACCACAACACTCACGAAGCCGACGTTGCTTTCGAACCACTCCTTATCCTCCTCGGCGATGTGGGGGGCGACCAGATCGTGCAGATACTTGTCAGAGCCGATCAGGTTCTCGCAGATCAGGATATTCAGGGGCGCACCGCTTTCCTTCTTACGGGCGGTGACCGCCTTTGCCATCAGGGGAGCCACAAAGGGCAGAATGTTGGCGCCAAGCGCGGTTGCCATAATGTCAGCGGAGGCGATCTCCGCGATAGCGGCTGCCTCGTCACGACCGTTGACGGCACGCACGTTCTTGATCCAGGTGGGCACGTACTCGCTGCCCATCGTTACGTAGATGGGGTACTCGCGCGCCTCGTTGATGGCGTCCACCATCTGAGTGTTGACGTCAATGAACACGGTCTCGTAGCCGGAAAGGTAGAAGCGCTCGGCAATAAAGCCGCGGCCGATGTTACCGGCACCGTACATGATTGCTTTCATTTTCATTACCTCTTTCTTTATGTGGAATTTTATAAAATCTCTTTGACTGCCGCAAGCACCTCGGCGGCAATTTCCGCGGGGGCGGGGGCGGCGTTCACGATCGCCACGCGGTCCTCAAGTGAAGCGAATACGCGGTGGAACGTGTCGCGGAAAAGCGAGAGCGTTTCCTCTTTTTCGTAAATTTCGGTCGCCTCGCCGCGTGCGGTGATGCGCGCAATGGCATCCTTGGGGGCAAGGTCAAGGAACACGCAAAGGTCGGGGCGGCGGATCTCCGCGCAGCCCACGTTCATCGCTTTTACCCACTCGTAATCGCAAAGCGACCCCTGATAGGCAAGCGAGGAGTAATAATAGCGGTCGCAGATGACGATCTCGCCCTTCTCCAGTGCTTTTCCGATCTCTTTGTTGTGCGCGATGCGGTCCAGCGTGAACAGCGTTGCCATCTCGCAAGCGGAGCGAGGCGGGTTGCCGGAAAGCGCCGCACGAAGCATTTTTCCCGTGTCCAGATCGGTCGGCTCAGCGGTGTGATGGACAGAATAGCCCATTTTTTCAAGGCTTTCTCGCAAAAGTGCGATCTGCGTGGATTTTCCCGCGCCGTCAATGCCCTCAAAAACGATAAATCTTCCGTTTGCCAAAGGTACACCCCCTTTTGGATAATCATCCTTATTATTGTATCACGCGGGAAGGTGTTTGTCAATGTTTTAACAGTCAACTTTTGTGAATTGACAACGCCCGTTCTTTGTGTTATACTTTTTTCAGATCCCGAAGGGGGGTATTTTGATGACACAAAAGGAAAAACGCGCCCGAATGGGTGCCATTGTGGAAGAATTGAAGAAGGTCTACCCCGTGCCCGTTTGCGCCCTGGAGGCGGGCGGCGACCCGTGGAAATTGCTCGTGATGGGGCGACTTTCCGCGCAATGCACCGACGCGCGGGTGAATATCGTGTGCCGCGACTTGTTCGCGCGCTTCCCCACCGCGTGGGAGATGGCGAACGCCGCGCTTGCCGAGGTGGAGGAGATCGTGCGCCCGTGCGGGCTGTACCACACCAAGGCGCAGAACATCATTGACGCGTCGCGCATGCTGATCGCGGATTTCGGCGGCAGGATGCCCGAGGAGATGGACGAGCTGCTCAAATTCCCCGGCGTGGGGCGCAAGATCGCCAATCTTTTGCGCGGGGATCTGTTCGGGCTGCCTGCCATCGTGGCAGACACGCACTGCATCCGCCTTTGCGGACGCTTTGGCATGTACCCGCAAAGCGAGAAAAACCCCACCCGTGTGGAGGCTATTTTAGTAAAACTGGTCGAGCCCGCCGAGCAAAGTGACCTGTGTCACCGCCTGGTGCAGTTCGGCCGTGACGTGTGCACGGCGCGCTCCCCGAAATGCGCGGAATGCCCCCTTGCGGCACTTTGCGAGATGGGCAGGAAAGGAAAATAAGATGAGCGAATTTTATATCAGCGCCGTCACGGACGGGCGCCCCGACACCACGGCTCTCACCGCCCGTGAGATCGCGGTCTACGATTTTTTGGATAACTTACAAATCCCCTACCGCCACGTGGCGCACGATGCCGCCGAAACGATGGAGGCGTGCGCGGAGATCGACACCCGTTTGGGCACTAAAATGTGCAAAAACCTCTTTTTATGCAACCGCCAGCAGACGGATTTTTACCTGCTTCTGATGCCCGGCGACAAGCCCTTTAAGACCAAGGAGCTCTCGGGTCAGCTTGGCGTGGCGCGCCTTTCCTTCGCCTCCGGCGAGAAGATGGAGGAATACCTCGGCCTTCTGCCCGGCTCGGTGAGCGTAATGGGGCTGATGAACGACAAAAGCCACGCCGTGCGCCTGCTCATTGACGGGGATCTTTTGAAGGCGGACGAGGTTGGCGTGCACCCGTGTCTGAACACGGCAAGCCTTGCCGTATCCGTTGCGGATATTCTGGAAAAGTTCCTCCCCGCCACGGGGCACAGCTACACCGCAGTCACCCTTGTAGGAGAGTAAAACTCGCACCGTTCAGGGGGTAATTGAGATTTATATGTGATTTGTGCGGGGGATGCCTTTTGGAAAAAGGCATCCCCCGCACCCCTTGCAAAGCCATTTGCGTATTTCAGGGCGAGTGCAACCAGGGTGTACGGGCGGGATGCTTGTCGCGGATGCGGGGCGGTCTTGCCAAAAAGCCCCGCAAAATCCGTCAAAAAACTGCTTCAAATCTATTGACAAGCGCGCGCGTTTTAGATATAATATAATAGTAATTAATAAAGAAACGGGTTCCTGTGACTGACGGATAATGGTGAAGGGCGTTGTCCCAAACACCGTGGAGCAGGGATTCTGAGGGAACGTGTGGTTCCCTCGCCGACCGTCTGGGCACACTATCTGTTGGGACAAGAGCATATCTGCACTTGTACGGCATACGTGTGTCCTTATTTTATTTTCAGGAGGAAAATCATGAGCAAAAAAGTCGGTATCATCATGGGCAGCGACAGCGACCTGCCTATCATCAAGAAGGCGACGGACATGCTGAAGTCGCTCGACATCCCCTTTGAGGTACACATCTACTCGGCACACCGCACCCCCGTGGAGGCGGCGGACTTCGCCAAGAGTGCGAAGGCAAACGGCTTCGGCGCCCTCATTTGCGCCGCAGGTATGGCAGCGCACCTCGCAGGTGCCATCGCCGCAAACACGGTATTGCCCGTGATCGGTATTCCCTGCAAGTCCTCGAACCTGGACGGGCTTGACGCTCTGCTTTCCACCGTCATGATGCCCACCGGCATTCCCGTGGCAACCGTTGCCATTGACGGCGGCGGCAACGCGGCACTGCTTGCGGCACAGATCCTTGCCAACGAGGACGACGCCCTTTACGAAAAGCTTGTGGCAAAGCGCGCATCCGATGCGGCAAAGGTTCTTGCCAAGGACGCCAAGGTCATGGAGCAGCTGTAATTTCCCGCTTACTTTGAACCCCTAAAATCAAAAATAAAAAAATTTCAAAATATAAGGAGAACAACACTATGAAACTCGTTTACACCGGCAAAACCAAGGACGTATTCGCACTCGACAACGGCAACTACCTTCTCAAGTTTAAGGACGACTGCACCGGCAAGGACGGCGTGTTCGATCCCGGCGAAAACTCTGTGGGTCTCACGATTGAGGGCGTTGGCGACGTCAACCTCCGCATGTCCATCTACTTCTTCGAGAAGATCAACGCCGCAGGCATCCGCACCCACTACGTCAGCGCCGATCTGGCTAACACCACCATGGAAGTTAAGCCCGGCAAGGTGTTCGGCAAGGGCCTTGAGGTCATCTGCCGCGAGCGCGCTGTTGGCTCCTTCATCCGCCGTTACGGTGCCCTCATCGAAAGCGGTGCCAAGCTCCCCTCCTACGTGGAGACCACCCTTAAGGACGACGCCAAGGGCGATCCCCTGATCACCAAGGACGCACTGGTTGACATCGGCGTAATGTCTGCCGCACAGTACGACGATCTCAAGGACATGACCCAGAAGATCACCAAGATCGTGGCTGACGATCTTGCCGCTAAGGGCATGGAGCTGTACGACATCAAGTTCGAGTTCGGCTACGACGCTGACGGCAACGTGATGCTGATCGACGAGGTTGCTTCCGGCAACATGCGCGTTTACAAGGACGGCGAGTACGTCGATCCCATGACGCTCAACAAGCTGTTCTTCGCTTAATTTCAAAATCCAATTAACACCGAAAGAGAGAAACAATGGGTGGATTTTTCGGAGCATCCCTGAAAAGGGATTGCGTTATTGATATTTTCTTCGGCGTGGATTATCACACGCATCTGGGCACGCGCCGCGGCGGTATGGCGACCTATGATCCCGACGCCGGCTTCCAGCGCCAGATCCACAATATCGACAACACCCCCTTCCGCACCAAGTTTGAAAAGGATCTGCACGAGTTTCACGGCGCGAGCGGCATCGGCTGTATCAGTGATACCGACCCTCAGCCGCTTCTGGTGCGCTCACACTTAGGGCTTTATGCCCTGACGACCGTGGGCAAGATCAACAATGCGGAGGACCTGGTCGAGCGTTATTTCTCCGACCACGGCCATCAGTTTATGGCGATGGGCTCGGGCAAGGTAAACGAGACCGAGCTCGTGGCGGCGCTGATCAATCAGCGCGACACGCTGGTCGAGGGCATCAAGCACGCGCAGGCGGAGATTGACGGCTCGATGACGATGCTGCTGTTGCCCGACGACGGCAGCATCATCGCCGCGCGCGACCGCGTGGGGCGCTTGCCCGTGCACGTGGGCAAGGGAAAGGACGGCTGTTGTGTGTCCTTTGAGACCTTTGCTTACCAGAAGCTGGGCTACAAAAACCATTACGAGCTTGGCCCCGGCGAGATCGTGAAGATCACGCCCAAGGGCGTCGAGCAGCTTGCCGCTCCCGGCAAGAAAATGAAGATCTGCGCGTTTTTGTGGGGCTACTACGGCTATCCCAACTCGAATTACGAGGGCAGAAACGTCGAGATGATGCGCTATCGCAACGGCGAGATCATGGCGCGCGACGAGATCGACCGCGGCACGATGCCCGAGGTGGATTTTGTGGCGGGCATTCCCGACTCGGGTGTGCCGCACGCGCTGGGCTACGCGAACGAGAGCAAGACGCAGTACGCGCGTCCCTTCGTAAAATACACGCCCTCCTGGCCGCGCAGCTTTACCCCGCCCACGCAGGCGTTGCGCAATCAGATCGCCAAGATGAAGCAGATCCCGGTCCCCGAGCTGATCCAGGACAAGAAGCTTTTGTTCGTGGACGACTCGATCGTGCGCGGCACGCAGCTGCGCGAAACGGTAGAGTTCCTGTATGACAGCGGTGCCAAGGAAGTGCACATGCGCTCCGCCTGCCCCCCCTTGATGTACGGATGCAAGTATCTGAACTTCTCCTCCAGCCGCTCCGAGATGGAGCTGCTCTCCCGCCGCACGGTACAGGAGCTGGAGGGCGACGAGGGACAACGCCACCTTGACGAGTATGCCGATGCCACCACCGAGCGCGGCAAGTGCATGCTGAAAAGCATCTGCGACAAATTCGGATTTGACAGCTTGGGCTTCCAGTCGCTTGACGGTATGCTGGAGGCCATCGGCCTTGACCGCGATCAGGTCTGCACCTATTGCTGGACGGGCAAAAAAGATAACGATTGAAAGAGGTAGACAATCATGGAAAAAAGTTATTCTGCCAGCTATGCAGCCGCAGGCGTGGATATCACCGCGGGCTACAAGGCTGTTGAACTGATGAAAAAGCACATCAAGCGCACCAAGAACGAAGGTTGCCTTGACGACGTAGGCGGCTTTGGCGGCTGCTTCGGTCTGCCGATCGCCGGTATGGAGGAGCCCGTTCTCGTTTCCGGTACCGACGGCTGCGGCACCAAGGTCAAGCTTGCCATTCTGATGGACAAGCACGACACCATCGGCATCGACGCCGTGGCTATGTGTGTCAACGACATCATCTGCGTGGGCGCAAAGCCCCTGTTCTTCCTGGACTATATCGCCTGCGGCAAGAACATTCCCGAAAAGATCG
>JAZRFS010000118.1:0-21524 GCA_045643765.1 Eubacteriales bacterium | reverse complement strand
TTACAATCGCCTGCCCCGCCCGCCTGTGGTGATGGTGAAAAAGGGCGAGGCGCGCCTTGTGGTGAAGCGCGAGACCTTTGAAGATCTTGTCCGTAACGATATCCTGTAAGGAGATAACCTATGTTCCGTTATATGCTTCAGGGCGGAGAGATCAGCTCCTACGTCGTTTCTCTGCTGCTCTCTTTACCCATCGTGCTGCTGGCGCTTTCCCTGCACGAGCTTGCGCACGGCTACGTCGCTTACAAGTGCGGTGACCCCACGGCAAAAAATTACGGACGTCTGACGCTGAACCCGTTGCGTCACCTGGATCCCATCGGCTTTGGCTGTATGCTGCTCGTGGGCTTCGGTTGGGCAAATCCCGTCCCAGTCAATTCCCGCTATTTCAGAAAGCCGCGCAGGGATATGATCCTCACCGCCCTTGCGGGTCCCATATCAAACCTGCTGCTCGCGTTTTTGTTCCTTCTTTTGTACCGCTTCGTCGGTATCGGATGGATCGCAACGCTTTCCTTCTCCTCGCAATTCACCTTCAACCTTGCGTGGTGCGCGTTGCAGATTATGTATGCGGGCATTTATATGAATATCACGCTTGCCGTTTTCAATCTGTTGCCTATCCCGCCCCTGGACGGCGCGCGCGTGCTGTTTGTACTGCTTCCCTACCGCGTTTATGCCAAGATCGCGCCCTATCAACGTCAGATCACGCTTGGGCTTTTGCTCGTGCTGATCGTCGGTCCCTATATCGGCTTTGAGCCGATCGCGTGGCTCACAGATCTCATTCTCAAGGGTATGCTCGCACTGACGGGCATCTGAAAAGTTCTTCAAAGGAGCTTCCAAATGGAAAATATGACCTATAGGCTGACGGATTTCGAGGGTCCCCTTGATCTTCTGATCAACCTGATAGAAAAAAACAAATATAATATTCTGGATATCCCCATTGCGGCGATCTGCGACCAGTATCTGGAGTTCATCGCCGAGGCGCACGCGCTGGATATGGAGATCACCACCGAATTCCTCAACATGGCAAGCCAGCTGATGGTGTGGAAAAGCGAGATGCTGATCCCGCACGAAACTGAGGCAGAAAAGCCGCCCCGTTTCGACCTTTCTGACATTCTGCAGCGCCACCAGCACATGAAAGAGGCGGCGCCCAAGATGCACCCGCTTTACGCCTACTTTAACAACCGTATGGTAAAGGATACCGACGAGATCTCGCCCGACAAGACCTTTGTCGCGGATCAGGATCCGCTTTCGCTGTGTGCTGCCGTGCGCCGCATCAACGCCTATCGCGATGCGATGGAAAAGGTGAAGACAAACTTCACCCCTATGGTCAGTAAGCCGATCGTGCCCGTAGAGGGCAAGATCGTGACGATCCTGCACACGCTCACCACCTTCGGCACCGCCACCTTGCGCGAGCTTTTGGAGGATGCACCCACGCTTGCCGACCTCATCGCCTCGTTTATGGGCGTGCTGGAGCTGATCAAGGTGCGCAAAATTCTGATGGAGGAGCACGAGGACGAGGAAAATTCGGTGCACGGAGAAAACACGCGCTTCTTCCTCAACCCCGACGCCCCCTCTGACGAGGAAACAAAAAAAGAGTTGGAGGCGCTTGCCGCGCCCCACCAGTAAGGAGATGACCCCCTATGGCTACTGAAGAAAAAGTAACGACCGAAGCCGCCGCGGAAAAGCCCGCAGACGTGCTGGAGCCGATCAAGAATATCGAGGCATGTATTGAGGCAGTGGTCTTTGCCGCAGGCTACCCCGTTCCCTACCAGAAGCTTGCCGACGTCACGGGACTTTCTATCCGCGAGGTCAAGCGCTTTGCCGAGCGTATCGCCAAGCATTACGAAAGTGAAAATCGCGGCATTATGATGCTTTGCTTCAAGGACACCTGCCAGTTCTGCACCAAGGAGCAATACGGTGCTTACATTCGCGAGGCACTGGGCATCCGTCGCGGCGGCAACCTTTCCAACTCCTCGATGGAGGTGCTTGCCATCGTTGCCTACAACCAACCCATCACGCGTGCATTCATTGACGCCATTCGCGGCGTGGACAGCAACTATGCGGTAAACTCGCTCATCGACAAGGAGCTGATCGCGCCCGCCGGGCGTCTGGACGCCCCCGGTCGCCCTGTGCTTTACGCCACGACGGATAAATTTCTGCGCGTATTCGGTCTGAATTCTCTCGCAGATCTGCCCGAAACCGAGGCGATGCTTCCCGATCCCGAGATCGGCGAGCAGCTGTCCATTTCGATAGCAGAGCAAGCCTCGAACCCCGAAAACCCCGAGGAAGAAACCGTCGAGCAATAACCCCCTTGCAATTCAAAGGAAAGGAGGAACGGCTGTGCCCATTCCGCTGATCGTCCTTTGTGCCGTGCTTTTATTTATCGCGTTCCTTCTTTGCCTTCGCGTGCGCCTTACGGTGCGCGCAGGTGACAACGTCACGTTGGAGCTGAGGATTCTCTTTCTTCGCCTCCGCCTTTTCCCCAAGAAAAAGCGGATCAAGCCACGTGACTATTCCCCGCGGCGTTTGGAGCGCGCCAAGAAAAAAGCCGCCAAACGGGCTGCAAAAAAAGAAACAAAGAAGCAAAAGCACAAAAAAGAACACACGCCAAGCGAGCCCGCGATAAAGCTGACCTTGCGCGACAAGATCGCACTGGTACGCGCGCTTTGTGCGGTAGTGATCCGCCGCACCCACAAGCATCTGCGCTTACACGCAGCACGCTTGCACGTACGCGTGGCAACAGGCGATCCCGCTACCACGGCAATCGTCTACGGCGCGGTATCGCAAAGCTTAGCGTATCTGCTGACAGGGCTGGATCAGGTCACGCGCCTGAAGGCAGCCGAGCCCGACGTGGGTGTTTATGCGGATTTCCTTGGCGAAAAATCAAAAATCGAAGCAGATATCACCTTCTCTATCCGCGTGTGGGGCGCAATCGCAACAGCTGTCCCCACCCTTATCGCTTACCTGAGCAAAAAGCGCGCGCTGAAAAGCGCACGCCGCAAAATACAACAACAAAAAATCTCCTCTAAGAAAGGAAATTAATTATGGCTGAACAGAGCAAACTCCAGGAAATGATCCGCACCTCCCTTGAAAGCATCCGCGCGATGGTGGATGCCAACACCGTGGTGGGCACGCCCATCCAGACCCCCTCGGGCACCACGATCATCCCGATCTCCAAGGTGTCCGTAGGCTATGCCTCGGGTGGACTTGATTTTGCGAACAAGACCGCACAGAAGAACTTCGGCGGAGGTGGCGGCACGGGTCTTTCCGTGCAGCCCGTCTGCTTCCTTGCCGTGAATGCGGAAGGTGCGGTTGAGGTACTTCCCGTTGCAAAGGACGGACCCGGTGACCCCGTAGAACGCGTGGCGGATCTGATTGAAAAGACGCCGGATATCATCGGACGCATCAAGCGCATCCTGAAAAAGGACAAGGTAAGCAAGGACGAGATCATTGAGGACGTTGCCGAGCAGGCAGCTGAGATCATTTCTGATTTGGAAGAGGCATAAAAAGCACGCATAATCCGCCCCGTTTGCCCATATAGTTGTAAAAACTGTATGGGAGGTTTTCCTATGCGCCGCATCTTTCTTCTTTGCCTTATGCTTGTTTTCGCGCTTGCTCTGCCGATTTTTGCCACCGCAGAGCCAAGCTTTACGCTCCCCGCCCCCAAGACCGCGCCGCCTGCCACTACGGCGAAGGCAATGGCGCTATTGGACGCGGAAAGCGGCGAATTTCTGTGCGTCAAGAATGCTGACGAGCGTCTGCCAATGGCAAGCACGACCAAGATTATGACCGCGCTTGTCGCACTGGAGCACCTGCCGCTTGATCGCATGGTAACGGTGCCCCCCGAAGCCACGGGCATCGAGGGCTCATCGATCTATTTGTATGCAGGTGAGCAGATCACGGTGGAAACGCTGCTTTATGCGCTTCTGCTTTCCTCCGCGAACGACGCCGCTGTAGCGCTCGCCATCGAAACGGCGGGTAGCGTAGCGGATTTTGCCGCGCTGATGAACCAAAAAGCGACAGAGCTGGGGCTTTCGAACACGCATTTTTGCAACCCCAACGGCTTGCACGATGAGGCACATTTTACCACCGCGCGCGAGTTAGCGCTTCTCACCGCGCACGCGTTGAAAAACGAAAATTTTGCCAAGATCGTATCCACGCGCCGTCATACCGCGCCGCAAAACGGTACGGACGCGACGCGCCTGTTTCTCAATCACAACCGACTGCTTCGCAGCTACGAGGGCACGATCGGCGTGAAAACCGGCTTTACCAAAGCCGCGGGACGTTGCCTTGTCAGCGCCGCCGAGCGCGAAGGGCCCACGCTTGTGTGTGTCACCCTTTCCTGCCCCGACGACTGGCGGGATCACACGGCACTTCTGAGTTGGGGATTTTCCGAGTACACGCGCTATGCCGCCGTTCCCCCCGCAATTTCCCTACCCGTGGTGGGCGGCGAGTATGGAGAGGTGGCACTCATTCCGCAAGGCACCCTTGCACTGACCTTACCCAAGGAGCACGGCGAAATTACCTGCCAAACAAATCTTCCCCGCTTTCTGTTTGGTGGTTTTGAGGCAGGAAAAGAGGTCGGAGTTCTCATTTACCGCCTGAACGGTATCGAAATCGGCAGAATTCCCCTGGTAACTGCCACAACGTGTGCGCGGGAGAGGGAGCCCTCGCTTTGGGCTCGCTTCAAGCAGATTTTTCAAAAGTAGGATAGATATATGGAACCGATACGACTTCAAAAATATTTCACCGACTGTGGGGTGCTTTCCCGCCGTGCCGCCGAGGAGGAGATCCGCCGCGGTGCGGTCACGGTCAACGGTATCCCCGCCGAGGTCGGGCAAAAAATCGATCCCGACACCGACGTGGTGGAGTACAAGGGACGCGTGGTCGTCCCCACGACAAATACGCATCACTATATCCTTCTGAATAAGCCACGCGGCTTCGTTACCACCCTGTCCGACGAAAAAGGACGCCATACGGTGTCGGAAATCGTCGCAGATGTTGGTGTGCGCGTTTATCCCGTAGGGCGACTTGATATGGACAGTGACGGGGCACTTTTGCTCACCGACGACGGTGCGCTGACGCAAAAGCTAACGCATCCCCGCCACGAAATCCCGAAGCACTATGAGGTTGTGGTACGCGGTCGCGTCAGTACAGCACAGCTGGAGCGCTTGAACGGCTCCTTCCTGTTGGACGGTTACGCCACCCGACCCGCAGAGGTCAAGCTTATCACCCAAAGCGCGACAAGCGCGGTGCTTTCCTTTACTTTATATGAAGGTCGCAATCGCCAGATCCGCCGTATGTGTGAGGAGGTTAAGCTTTCCATTACGCGCCTTACGCGCGTCGCAATCGGCAATATCACGCTGAACGGGTTGGAAATTGGCGCCTATCGACACCTTACTGCGGCAGAAATCAACTATTTAAAAGGAAATTAAATAAAACTTGCCCCGCGCCCTTTTCAAGAAGGGCGCGGGGTTTGTCTTTTGCCGTCAAAGAAACGCGCCTTCTTCCATAAAATGGTAAAGTTTACCAAAAGTGCGCGTGCATTTTCGTGTCATTTTTTATGCTTTCGGGTCTTGTAATTTCTGGTAAAATATGGTAGTATTGTGTTGTAGAAAAAATTACCATATTTTGGGAGGAACAACATGGACACAAACGTAAAGATCTTGATCGCCGAAGAAAGTGTAGCCGAGCGCCACAATCTGCGCGAGGGGTTGCGCCGCGCGGGCTTTGTAAATGTAGAGGAAGCAATCAACGGCGAGGACGCCCTGCAAAAACTGAAGCACGGTCGCTTTGACGCGGCGCTGGTCAATCTCTTGCTGACACGCCTGGACGGCATCGGGCTTCTGCACAGCTGTAAAGAGAGCGACTTCTCACCTGCTCCCCGCCCCATCTTCCTGATGTTGGCACCCGTTGCCAATCAAACGATGATCGCGGACGCATTGAACGCTGGTGCGGATGCTTTTTTGATGAAGCCCTTTGATATGAACAGCCTTTGCGAGCATCTGCGCCGCCTGCTTACCACACGCGGCAAGACGAGCGCGCAAGCGACAGAGAGCGGCACCCCCGACATCGAAACGCAGGTCACGAAGATCATCCACCAGATCGGCGTGCCCGCGCACATCAAGGGCTACCAGTACTTACGCACCGCGATCCTTTTAACCATTCAGGATAGCGACATCATCAACAGCGTGACGAAGGTGCTCTACCCTTCCGTGGCGAAAAAATACCAGACCACCACCAGCCGCGTCGAGCGTGCCATCCGCCACGCGATTGAAGTCGCGTGGGATAGAGGCGACGTGGATACGCTGAATTCCTATTTTGGATATACCATTCAGAATAATCGCGGAAAGCCCACAAATTCGGAATTTATTGCGATGATTGCGGATAATCTCCGGTTGAAGTATAAATTATATTGATTTCCGAGGTGCCGATTTTAAATCGGCACCTCTTGATTTTATGGCGAAAATGAGTTATAATGGTGGTAAAATATAATGTGTGAGGTAAAATATGAGCACTTTAAACTTCCCCGTTAAAACCATCGAGCGTTTCTGTGTGGACGCCTTTGAAAAATTCGGCTTTACCCGTAAGGAGGCCGAGCAGATTACCGACGTGCTGCTGCTTGCAGACGTATACGGCATTCAGTCGCACGGCACGCAGCGCCTGGTGCGCTATCACAAGTCGATCGAAAACGGCAGCGTCAAGATCGACGCCAAGCCCGAGATCGTATTTGAAACGCCCGTTTCCGCCGTCATCGACGGTCACGAGGGTATGGGTCAGCTGATCGGCATTTACGCCATGGAAAAAGCGATCGAGAAGGCCAAGAAGGTCGGTATGTCCTTCGTCACCGTGCGCAACTCCAACCATTTCGGTATCGCCGGCTATTACACCAAGATGGCGTGCGATCAGGGCCTGATCGGCGTTTGCGGCACGAACTCTCTGCCCATCATGGTGCCCACGGGCGCCAAGGAGGCAATGCTTGGCTCCAACCCTCTCGCCTTTGCTGTCCCCGCGGATCCCGTTCCCTTCTGGTTTGACGCCGCCACCACGGTGGTGCCCAAGGGCAAGCTGGAGGTCTATTTCAAGGCAGGAAAGGATCTTAAGGAAGGCTGGGCGATCGACAACACGGGCGCTGTCAGCACCGATGCCGAGTTCGTGCTGAAGTGCATGAGCAACAAGGACAAAATGGGCGGTATTCTGCCCCTTGGCGGTGCAGGTGAGACCAACGGCGGTCACAAGGGCTACGGCTACAGCATGGTGTGCGAGATCATGTCCGCCATCTTCTCGCTCGGTACGCTTTCCAAGGATCAGTTCACCACCAAGGGCAAGGGTGCGGGCACGTGCCATTCCTTTATGGTCATCGATCCCGCCATTTTCGGCGATCCGCAGGCGATCAAGGATTATATGTCCAAGTTCCTTGCCGAGCTGCGTAACGGTGCAAGAGCGGACGAGGCGACCCCGATCTACACGCACGGCGAAAAGGAGCTGATCGCCATCGAGCGTTGCCAAACGGACGGCATCGACATTGACGTCAGCACTGTCGCGGAGATGGTGAACGCGTGCAAGTTCCTTGGAATGGACAGCGTATCCTATTTCGGCGAGGTTGACCTCAGCGGCGCGAAAGCCGGCATTTACGAAACGGCGTTTAAATAATATGCTAAATTCAAAAAGGCACCCAAACGGGTGCCTTTTTGTTACTTTATGCGGTTTAACTTTACTCTAACCAAAGGATCATCTCAAGCAATCTCTTAACGCACGCGCCAAGCTGATTGCGCGGGATCTGGCAAGGAACGGTATCGATATAATCGATGGAACGGTCCTCGTACAAGGAGCAAGGCATATGCACGTCACCGCCTGCGGCGACCTCGCGGTTGCGCTCGCCGTGGCCGTGCCAGTCGGTGGTGACAACACCCTTGAAGCCCCATTCGCCGCGCAAAATACCGTCGATCAGCTCCGCGTGCTCTGCGGCGCGCACGCCGTTGACGATGTTATAGGAAGTCATCATCAGCCACGGCTCGCTTTCTTTCACGCAGATCTCAAAGCCCTTGAGATAGATCTCGCGCAGAGCGCGCTCGGACAAAACGGAGTCCGACTCCTTGCGGTTGGTTTCCTTATTGTTGCAAGCGAAGTGCTTGGGCGTAGCCACAATATTCTGCGACTGCGTGCCCTTCACCATTGCCGCCGCCATCTTACCCGATACGAGAGGATCCTCTGAGAAATACTCAAAGTTTCTGCCGCAAAGCGGGCTGCGATGGATATTGAGCGCGGGTGCCAACCACATACACATATTATTTTCCTTGGTTTCCAGCGCTGCGGCAACACCGATGCGCTCGACAAGCTCCAGGTTCCAAGTGCACGCCAGCATCGTTTCCACAGGGAACGCCGTGGTGGAAATGCCCGTAACGGGCTTGATGCGCACGCCCGCAGGGCCATCCGCGGTCATCGGTGCGGGAATGCCGTACTTGGCAAGACCGCCCATACCGTCGGTAATCGTCACGCCCACGTTGCGCTTGCCCGCAAGCAAACGCCACATCTCGTCGTCCGTCAGCTGTGCGATAAAATCGTCAAGGGATACGCGCCCCTCAGCCACGTCGATCAGCATATACTTTTCCGCACCGTCTGCGGGGATATTGCTCTTGCAGGTGTATGTACACGGGAAGGATTTGGGCGCATATTCCACATCGGGCACGTCCACGTACTCTCCCGTAGCAAGCAAACGCTTGCCCAGATTTTTGGGTGTGCAGTACTCGGTCAGCTGCTCGACCACCTTGTCTTCGGTCAGCACGTACTTGTATTCGATCTCCTTTGCGGCGTGCACGCTGTTGCCAACGAAGATCTTATATTCGCCCGCCTCCATCACCCACGCGGACTTTTGCACAAGCCCCAGATCGTCATAGGACGCCATATCCGTGACCTTGAAGGTCAGCGTCAGAATCTCGCTCTCACCGGGGGCAAGAAGCTTTGTCTTTCCGAATGCAGACAGCTCACGCGCGGGCTTGCCAAGCTTGCCCTGCGGTGCACTGTAATACACCTGCACAACCTCCTTGCCGGCATAGCCGCCGACGTTCTTAACCGTGGCGTTTATCAGGATCTTTTCGCCAACAATCGCACCCGTTACGCCACTAATTTCAAAATCGGTATAGGAAAGACCGAAACCGAAGGGATAAACCACCTTTTTCTTCATACCGGGAATGGTTTCAAAATAACGGTAGCCGACAAAGATGTCCTCGATGTATTTTACGTAGTCAAGCGACTCGTGGAAGCCCGCGGAGGAGGGGTAATCCTCAAACGCGCCCGCGCAAGTGTCAACCAGCTTGCCCGAGGGCGTAACCTTACCAACCAGCACGTTGGCAGCTGCCACCGCACCCTCCATACCGCCCTGCCCGATCATCAAGGCAGACTGGATCTTATCGTTGCTTGCAAACCACGAGGTGTCGATCATCGCACCCGTGTTGAGCAGAACGATAACTTTATCGAAATTCTCGCAGACGGTGTCCACCATCTGCTTTTCCTCACAGGAAAGCTCGAAATAGGTTTCTGTGCCGTCGGCATAGCGATCAAAATACTCGGCAGAATAGCGGCAGATGGTGATAATGGCGGTATCGGTGAACGCTTTGGCACCCGCCAGCAGATCCTCGGGGATCTTCGCCTCGGTAATGTTGCCCTTCAGATAACCGAGCTTGCGCGCCACGGAGGTATCTCTGCCCGCAAGCTCACCGTTACGAATGGCATCGGACACGCGTGCCTCGTAGAAAAGGGAGAGCGGATCATAGACCTCAATGCAGCTTTTTTCCTTCAGCCCCTCGTAGATATTGCGCGTATACTCGCAATACACAATGCCGGAGCCGCCGCCGCCCTTGATATAGTCGATCTGCGCGGTACCGAAAATCGCGACCCTGGCGCCTTTTTGCAAAGGGAGCACATTTTCGTTATTTTTCAGCAGCACGATGCCCTCCTCGGCCGCCTCGCGGGACAGCCGAATATGCTTTTCACAGCCCGTGATACGCGAACGGTTGTCACCGAGCGGCAAGCACGGCATATACTTAATTCTCGCCCATTTTTCCATCACAAAAACCTCCGATGGCAGTACTTCCCCTTTATTATATCACGTTTTGCATATTTTGCAATCTGTTTTACACAAAATTGTCAGGGCAAACGCGCCCTTTTCTTGAACGAAATGTGAACTTTTGCGGGTTTATATTTACAAATCTATATTAATATGATAAAATTGTTTCAACTCTTTTATTTACACTTTTATTATTTATTCTATAATAGCGCTCGCGCATTGCGGGCGCACAAAAAAGGAGGAGCTATGAAAAAACTTTCCCTTGTCATCCTGCTTCTCGCGCTTCTGTGCTGCACTGTGTTTTTCACGGCATGCGACACAAGCGTGGAATGTCCGGATGGTCACACCCCCGCCACGGACGTGGCGGTGGCACCTACCTGCACAGAGCCGGGCCTTAGCGAGGGCTCGCATTGCTCGGTGTGTAATGCGATAATCACCGCGCAAGAAAAGGTTCCTGCCACGGGTCACGACAAGAGCGCCTGGATCAATGATGAACAGGTCAAGCTCACTTGTACCGAGGACGGCGCACGCTACAAGGAATGTAAGACCTGCCACGTCGTACTTGAGGTGGGCAAGCTCGAGCATACCGGTCACGATTTCAGCGCTTGGGAACAAACCAAAAATCCTTCCTGCACCGAAACCGGCGCAAAGGAACGTTCCTGTACACTCTGCGGTGAAAAGGAAACCTCTGTGATCGGGATCACACATAAAAATCCGCTCACCTGGACGCGCATTGAGGCTACCTGCACCGCAGACGGCTATCGCTACAAGACCTGTACCGTCCCCGGCTGCGGCGTCATAACCGCAATGGAAACGATTGTCGCTGAGGGCCACAGCTGCAACAGCTATGCACAATACACTGCCCCCACCTGCGTGCAGACCGGCTTTCGCAAGGGCACTTGCTCTACCTGTGGCAGTGATTTTGAGGAGGTGCTTGATGCACTCGGTCACGACTATCCCGCAGCTTGGACGGTCGTTACCCCTGTCAGCTGCGGAAATGAGGGTCTGAAGTCACGCACCTGCGAGCGCGGTAGCTGCGGTCAGACAGAGCACGAAGTCCTTCCTCAGTTAACTCACCAAAAGGAATGGATCGTGGACGTGCCCGCCACCTGTAACTCTCAGGGCAGCCGTCACGAGGGCTGTGCGCTTTGCGATGCCGTTTTTGCCACAGAGGTTCTGGAAAAGCTTTCCCACACCGCAAACAGCAACTGGATCGTGGTCACCGCTCCCACTGCAACGACAAACGGCACCAGCAAGCAGGTCTGCCGTACGTGTGGCGATACGCTGAAAACCAGTGAAACCACACTGAATTTGGATATGACGGTGGTCAACGAGCTTTCCGCAACACAAAACCTCGCCACCTACTCGATCGTTTATGCAAGCTCCTGCCGCCAGAACGCCAAGCTCTGGTCCTATATCAGCAGTGTTTTCAAGCCTGCGCTTGACAAAGCTGCGGGCAAGACCACCACGCTCAAGTCAGATGCCAATGCAGCCGATGACAACACCAAGCAGATCCTGATCGGCATTACCTCCCGCAAGGAAAGCAAGAACGCGCTCTCTACCCTGCAGGGTCGCGGCTTCACCGTGCGCGTGGACGGCAACAGAATTGTCATTCTCGGTACCGACGATCTTTTGACAATGTCCGCTCTGCAATATTTCGTCAACAATTATCTCTCGGGTGCCGGCAAAACGATCGCCATTCCGCAGGATGCTACCGCAGCGGGACTTCCTGTTGTGGCACTCTCCTCTGCATACGGTTCTTCTTTTGCTTACATCTTTGATGCAGATTGGGATATTGACCCCTATCATATGTACGTAGGTGACAGCTGGAACAACCAGGGTTATCCCGGTGACGGACGTGATTATCCTACCTACGTTTACGAGTATTTCCTTGCCCGTATCTCCCAGATCTCCGGTCTTCCCATCAGTGGCTTCACCAGTGTGAACGACACCAATACCACCTATCAGAACAGCTACGAGGTACTGTTCGCCACAGTAGACCGCGCCGAGTCCCGCGCCTTCCGCAACACGCTGGACGCTAACCAGTACGGCTTCCGCATCGTGGGCAACAAGGTCATTCTGGGTGCGCATATGGATGCTGCCTTGGAGCCGATGGTAGCCAAATTCCTTGAATTTTACGCCTATGCAATGGAATACAACGGCGGCGTGCTGCCTCAGGGCTATGAGGAGGTCTATACCCTTTCGGGTACGATCAACGGCACCATTCTCGGCAGCTTCACCGTGCCAAGCTGGAAGTTGAACTTCCCCCGCCCCGAAAATACCGTGCTTGAAATGGCAGAAAACAACAACGACGACGCCATTCAGATGATCTATACGGGTGCCGGTGCCACCGCAGCCGGCTTCGAGGAATATTGCCGCACGCTGGTTGCCAACGGCTATACGCTGGTATATGAAAACAACAATCCCAAGACCGCCGAAATGTCTGCGGGCACGGGCAGCTACTTCCGCCTGTATAAGAATACCGGTAAGCAGACTGCACTTTACGTGGCATTTGACGCCTTTGCCTATCAGGACGTCTACGCCAACCGCTATCAGAACGAAAGCGTGCAGTTTGGTGATTTCATTCATTCCTCCCAGGTTAACTCCGGTCAACCCCTTACACAGTACCCCATGCGAACCTACGACCAGTGCATCCGCATCGTTTCCTCCTCTATCGCCAATTCCTACTTCCCCGAAACCAAGCTGTTGTCCCAGCAGACCTATAAAAAGATCTGCAACAGCTCGGTCACCACGATCCGCTACTACTCCGAATCGGTCGGTATGGGCTATATCCTGCAGTTGGAGGACGGTCGCTTTGTGATCGTAGACGGCGGTAACAGTATTTCTTCTTGCTCCTCTCACCCGAACGACCATCAGGACAGAGAGGTTCTTTATCACACGCTTGTCGGACTTTATAAGGAAGCACACGGTGGTGCCGAGCCTACGGCAAGCAACCCCATTCACATCGCCGCCTGGTTGGTCACCCACTCGCACGCCGACCACTACGCCAACGTGAACGCCTTCCTTAAGGAGTACGTTCCCAAAAAGCTGGTCAAGATGGAGTATCTGGTCGGTAATTACCCTGAGCTGAGCACAGTCTATTCCGTTACCAGTGGCAGTGATAACATCAATATGGGCACCTCCTACATTCCCGCTATGCAAAAGTACTTCACCAACGCAGGGCTTACCCCCTTCAAATACGTGAAGGCACATACAGGCATGACGCTGTACTTTGCCAATTTGAAGATGGAGATCCTGATGACCACCGAGGATCACGCCCCCTTCCGCGTCACCAACTCCAACGATACCAACACCGTGACCAAGTGGACGATCCACTCCACCTCCGCCGCAGCGAACACCAATATTTCCGCCAGCACCGTCAGCAACGCAGCGAAGACCACCTGGACCGTGTTGGGCGACTCCTGCATCTACGCCAGCCGTTGGCTGTGTGCGATGTGGGGCGGCACCTATAACGCGTCCACCGATCTTTACGATAACGCCTATATGGCAGCGGATATGGTACAGCTGGCGCATCACGGCAACATCGGTTGTGAGATCGCGTTGTACAAGACTGTGCAAGCAAGGGTCGTCTGGTTCGCTCACAACTCTAACGCCTATAACACCTACACGCAGGACAGCGACAAATCCTGGACGGACACCGTGGACAGATATGCGGTCAGAGAATGCCCCACCGTGCAGTATATCGTCGTTGCCGGCATGAACAGCGGCACGACCAATTCCGTCACGATCAGCTTCAACCAGAACGGCATCAACTTCCCCACAAGCGGAAATCCCGCCTGGGGCGTCAAATGCACCATATCGAACGGCAAAATCACTAACGTTAATTACAAAGTGAATATTGCATATAACACACCGTACAACTGGCAGAATGCTACGTATTGCCAGACCTCCCCTGTTATCAAGAAATAAGAAAGGAGGATAACAGTAATGAAAAAGTTCAAAATATGTTCTGTTGCGCTCCTCCTTCTCATTATGGTAGGATGCGCCCTGTTGCTTCTCTCCTGCGACACGGATCCGTGTGCCGATGGGCACACGGAGGTCGTGGATGCAGCTGTTTCCGCAACCTGCGAGGCATCGGGACTTACCGAGGGCAAGCATTGCTCGGTTTGTAACAAGACCCTGGCAGCCCAGGAAAAGACAGAAAAGGCTGCCCACAATTACGGTAACTGGAACATCAACATCACCCCCAGCTGCACCCAACAGGGCAGCCAGTACCGCTCCTGCAAGAGCTGTAAGGTAGTGGAAACGCAGGTACTGGAAGCGCACACCTATGACAACTGGACCATCGTAAAGGCCGCAACCTGCGAGCAAAGCGGTCTGCGCACGGCTTACTGCACGGAATGCGACACAACGAAGGAAGAGGTCATTCTCCCCACCGGTCACGTGGAAAGCAACACCTGGGAAAAGATTGCGGAAAGCTCTTGCAAGGAAGAGGGAAAGGATGCGCGCAAGTGCGTTACCTGCTCCACCGTTCTGCAGACGCGTCCCCGCCCCGTTGCCAATCATGACTTCGGCACCGAAACGCGTATTGTTCCCGAAGAGTGCCTTGCCAATATCACCACGTTCAGTAAGTGTAAAAACTGCGCGGAAGTGAGAACAACCGTAACGAATGAGCTTACCCAACACGCATACGGCACACCGCAGATCGTCGCCCCCGGCTGCACCACCATCGGTACCTCCACGAAGGTCTGCTCCAAATGCAATGACACCGTAACGCAGATTACTCCCGCAAACGGACACACCGACGGTACCTGGACAACGTTGGTCGCAGCCACTAACACCAACCACGGCTCGCGAGCATTGGATTGCTCGGTATGCCACGAGATCATCAAGACCGAGGGCATCCCCTCTCCCAATCCTATGCTGACCTTCAGCTACCTTGTGCAGGGCAACACCGTCACCATCACGGGCTACGGTCCCTGTGCGTTGCCCAATCTTGTGATCCCCGAAAAGATCGAAAACAAGGACGTAACCAGGATCGCGAAGGGCGCATTTGTCGGCGCCAACCGCTTCACCTCTATCACCTTCCCCTCTACGCTGACGGTCATCGAGGCAGGTGCCTTTGACAACTGCACGCTCGTGACCGAAAACAACGGTCTGTATTATTTGAGCAACTGGATCGTGGGTGCCGACGCCTCGCTCACTACGCTGACGATCGGCTCTGACGTGCTTGGCATCGCCGAGGGCATCTTCGACTCTTGCAACAAGCCAAGCACCATCACGGTAAGCGGCAATTCCCTTTTTGCCACAACAAACGGATATCTCTATAACACCGCTACAAAAACGCTTTTGTTGGCAGAGAAGGATTTCACCGGTGCGTTGACGATCCCCTCCACCATTACCGCTGTGGCAGACAGTGCCTTTGCAGGCTGCTTTGGTCTGCATGAAATCACCATTCCCACCTCGGTTAAGCGCGTTGGTGCCAATGCCTTTGCAGAGTGCCACACGCTGGTTCGCGTGATGAACCTTTCGGGTCTTAACATTACCCTGCCCTCTAACCCCGGTATGGAGAAAAAGACCTCCGGCAGCTTCAGCAGCACGCTGACCACGACGAACGGCATCACCCTTTACAAGCCCAACACCTCCACCACCTATATGCTTGGTTATACAGGCACGTCTTCGGTGTTGGATCTGACCGGCAAGGGCGTCACCGCCATTTACCAGTACGCACTGTGCGGCAACACCGTTGTGAAGGAACTGACCATTCCCTCCACGATCGCAGCACTCGGCAAAAATGCACTTGCCAATTGCGAGCTGACCAAGGCTATGCTGCATATGGACTTTGTCCCCGAGCTTTGCTATACGCACCTGAAATCGCTGATCATTACCGGTCACGACAACAGAAACGAGGTTCCCTCTAACCTGCTTAGCGGTTGCACCACGCTGGAGGAGCTGGAGCTTCCCAACACGATCCTCGTCAGCCGCAAGGGCGCCTTTGCAGGCTGCACAGGCGTGAAGATCCTGCGCGCTCCTGCCAACGCACTGACCGCACTGGATCTGGCAAATCTGGAGGTGCTGTACGTCACCGGCGGAACCAGCATTCCCACGCAGGCCTTCTACAATCATAAAAAGTTGAAATCCGTCACCATTGCCGCCAGCGTAACCACCATCAATCATCAGGCATTCTTCCTGTGCAGCGAGCTGGAAACGATCACCTTCGCCTCCAACTCACAGCTGAAAACCTTGGGCAACAACGCGGTTTGCAGCACCCCCAAGCTGAAGTCCATCAATCTTCAGGACACGAAGCTGGAAACGATCGGTGGCCAGTGCTTCAGCAATGCCGCCATGCTGACTTCGATCACGCTTCCCACAACGCTTACCTACATCGGCTACGAGGCGTTCCGAAATTGTACCGCTCTTACTTCCATCACAATTCCCGCCAACGTCACGACATTGGAAAACCGTAACGGCAGCAATGATATGTTGGTCAACAAGGGCGGTGTCTTCGCCGGCTGCACGAAGTTGGCATCTGTGACCTTTGCCAGCGGTTCCAAGCTGACGCTGATCTCCAGCTTCTGCTTCTACGGATGCACAGCATTGACGGAAATCACCATTCCCGCCAGTGTTACGACTATCGGTTGTTATGCCTTTGAGGGCAGCGGTGTGACGAAGGTCACATTTGCGAACACCTCGAGCTGGAAAGCCTATCAGATCACCAGCAATAGCCAGATCGCCAAAACCGGCTTCCAGAATTTGGGTAGCGCCACAACAATGACAGTGACAACTATCACCACCAACGCTACCAATTTCAAGACCACTTACAAAGCTTACGCTTGGATCCGCGGTTAAACCGCGTTTCCGCAGCCGCCGCGCAAAATGCGCGGCGGCTTTTTTTATCCCTCCTACTGGAAATTTTTTCAAAAATATGATATACTATAAATAACTTATCAACAGGAGGTATAAATATGGATCAAGCATTACGCCGCGCGCGCTTTCTTACCCCCACAGAAGAGCGCCGCCCGATCTATTATTTTGACCTGCCCGCACCCGACGGCACCCCCTTTGAGGACGCTGTACGAGATGCCGTCAAGCGCACGAAAACCGCCGGCTTCGGCACACTGATCCCCCAGCTCCCCGACGGCACCGAGCTGAACGAGGAAAAGCTGCTTATCGTGAAGCAAATGTACGCGCTTCTGCTTTCCGAAGCAAAGGCGCAGGGGCTTTTCGTGGGCTTTTATCTGGATCCCGCCTTCGAGCATCTTGCCATCCGCATTTTAGGCGAGGCAGGCGACCATTCCTTGCGCGCCAAGCTTCTTGAATGCAAGGAATACGTCTGCTCGCGCAGCGAAGCGGTCAATCGCCCCGTGGCGCGCGGCACGCTGCTGTCTGCTGTCGCGTATTGCGAGGAATATGCCGAAACCGTGGATCTGCGCCCCTTTATCAAGGATGGCCGCATTGAATGGCAGGCACCCAGCGCCAACTTCGTGCTACGCCAATAC
Organism: Eubacteriales bacterium; assembly: GCA_045643765.1. Classification (GTDB taxonomy): domain Bacteria; phylum Bacillota; class Clostridia; order Oscillospirales; family CAG-272; genus Firm-07. The sequence continues at coordinate 4,004 of JAZRFS010000118.1, read as the reverse complement.
GTGCTGGTGGAGGACACCGCAAGAGAAGGTGCAAATTACCTTTCTTACGAGGCATCGCTTGCTTATATCGGTGCTGTATTTTCCCTGTTTGCCGATACCGTTACCCCCTATATTGGCAATACACTCTCCATGCTCTCCTACTCAGGCATTGGCTTCCACGGCGAAAACCGCCGCATCTGGGACGAGCACTTCAACACTGTTTTTGAAAAAAATTTCGGCTTTGATCCCGCGCCGCACTATCCCGTTCTGTTTGATTACGTGGGCAAGAACACCTCGCACCTCAAGGCGCTGTTTATGAGTGTACGTGCTTCTCTTCTGCAAAACGGCATTTTGCGTGCACTGCACGATTTTGCCGTAGCCAAGGGGCTGGCGCTCTTCGGAAATCTTTCCGAGCCCAAGCTCACCGCCTCCTCCTTCTCGATCGGCGACACGATGCTGAACAATATTTACGCCCCCTGCGCCCTTTTTGACAAGGCGTATATGTACGGCACCAACTCCGTGAAGATCGCGGCAGGCGCGGCGTATAATTTCGATATTGACCGTGTCAACGGTGAGCTGTTCCGCAACTATCGCTTCCACGACCGCGATCACCTTTACAAGGACGCGCTCAACGCCTACGCGCGCGGTGTGAACTGCACCGCGATGCACCTCTCCGCCGAGCTTTCACAAAACAGCGAGGTAGGCGATTTCACTGCCCGCGTGCAAACGATGCTGCGCGGCGGCAGACACGTGGCAGATATTGCTATGCTCTACCCCATCTATCACCTGCACGCGGGCGTGAATTTGTACTTTTCCCCCGTGAACGGGTACGAATATCCCGAAACAATGTCCAGCGCGGACTATATGACGCTCATCAACTCAATCTCCATGTACGCAGGGCATGACCTCACGGTCCTGCACCCCGAAACACTGAATACACGTTGTCATACAGAGGGTGGCGTGCTGTACCTGGACAACACGCAAAATCACGAGAAATTCCGTATCGTGGTGATCCCCGCTACTGAGATCATCTCACTTGCGAACCTGCGTGTGCTGAAAAAATACTTTGATGAGGGCGGCAAGCTACTTGCCACGGGTCTTCTGCCCACCAAGGCGTTTGAGTACGACGAAAAGGGTGAAAACGACCGCGAGGTCTGTCGCATCGTCGAACATATCTTCGGCAAGGACGCCTGCAACCCGATGCTGATACGCGATTATTGCTTCAACAAAAACGAAAAGGGCGGCGAGGCGATCTTCCTTTACTTCAATGCTACCGCTACAGACGGCACCAAGATGACGCGCAGCTCCACGGTGAACGAGGCGCTCAATTCCTTCGGCGTCCCCTTTGACACCTACTTACCCGGCATACCCCGCTTTGAGTGTACGGGAGGTCTAAATCTCATTTATCCTGAGTTCCACACCATTGGTCTGCATCGCACCATTCCCGGTGGCGGTATGCTCAACCATATCCACAAAAAGCACGGTGAGGCAGACATTTACTACTTCTCCAATACCACGAACAGTGACTATAACCACCACGTGCTGTTGCGCGGCGCGTTCGCTGTGGAGGAATGGAACCCCCATACGGGTAAAATGCGCGGACGCACCTGCGGCTTCCTGCGTTACCAAGGCGAAATTTACACCACGCTGCGCCTGACGCTGGACAGCTGTACCTCAACCTTCTTCTACGCCCTGCCCACAAGCACCGAGGGCAAGGAAGTGACCGAGATCCACTCCATCGACCATCTGCGCAGCGAGCACGCCGCCCTGATGAGCGAATTTTAAGCATTTACCCCGCAAACGGTATCAAAAAAGGCACTCGCCAATGGCGAGGGCCTTTTTTTTGTTCGCAGATCAAGGGTCAGTCCTTGGTGTCTTCGATCACCTTTTTGCCTGCCGTGGTGGCGGCAGATTTCATCACCGAGCGGATAGCCTTGGCGATGCGACCGTGACGGCCGATCACCATACCCATATCGTCGGGATGTACGCTGAGGGTAAGGACAACGTCCTCGCCTCTTTGCTCCTCGGTCACCGTTACGTCATCGGGATGGTCCACAATGGCGGCAGCGATGTCCACAAGGATCTCCTTCAAGCTCTGCATATCGGGCCCTCCGGAATTAGATGCCGGCCTTCTTAAGCAGTGCCTTTACCGTGGGGGTGGGCTGTGCGCCGTTGCCGAGCCACTTCTTAGCAGCCTCTTCCTGCACCTTCAGCTCCTTGGAGTTGGGGTTGTAGAACCCGATCTCCTCGATGAAGCGGCCGTCGCGGGGGGAGCGCTGATCTGCTACGACGATGCGGTAGCATGCGGAATGGGTCTTGCCGGTACGGGTAAGTCTGATCTTAACCATAGTTGTGTTCTCCTTTTGTTTTTATGATAAATTTTTTATAAAAATCCGTTTGATTTACGGGCTTTTTAACATCTTAAAAGGGCATCATGCCGCCCTTGCCGAAGCGCTTCATGAACTTGCCGTTCGTCATCTGCTTCATCATCTTGCGTGTCTGATCAAATTGCTTGAGAAGCTTGTTCACATCCTCCACGGAAGTGCCGCTGCCGCGCGCGATGCGCTGCTTGCGGGAAGCACCGATGATATCGGGCTTTTCGCGCTCCTTTTGCGTCATGGACTTAATGATCGCCTCGGTTCTTGCAATCTGGCGTTCGTCGATCTTGGCGTCCTTGAGGGCACCCTTGTTCATGCCGGGGATCATCCCCAGAAGGCTTTCGATGTTGCCCATCTTTTTGAGCTGTTGGAACTGCTGCAGATAATCGTCCAGGGTGAAGGTGGACTCGCGGATCTTTTTCTCCAGCTCCGCCGCCTGCTTCTGGTCGAATGCCTGCTCTGCCTTTTCAATGAGCGACAGCACGTCACCCATCCCGAGGATACGGCTTGCCATACGGTCGGGGTGGAATGCCTCAATGGCATCCAGCTTTTCGCCTACACCCACAAACTTGATCGGCTTGCCCGTGACGTGTCGCACGGAAAGTGCCGCACCGCCACGCGTATCGCCGTCCAGCTTGGTAAGGATCACGCCCGTCACGTCCAGCTGCTCGTTAAAGTGCTCAGCAACCGTGACAGCATCCTGACCGATCATGGCGTCCACGGTTAAGAGGATCTCGGTGGGGTTCGTCACCTTTTTGATATCCTGCAGCTCGCCCATCAGCTCCTCGTCGATGTGCAAGCGACCTGCGGTATCAATAAACACCATGTCGTAGCCTTTTTTCTCGGCGTATTTCAAACCCTCCTTGGCGATTTTGACGGGCTTTTCCTTATCTCCCAGCGTAAACACGGGGATATCCAGCTTTTCGCCCACAATCTCCAGCTGCTTGATGGCGGCGGGACGGTAAACGTCACACGCCACAAGCAAGGGGTTCTTACCTTGTTTTTTATACATGCCCGCGAGCTTGCCCGCGTGCGTGGTCTTACCTGCGCCCTGAAGACCCACCATCATCACGACCGTGGGGGGCTTCGGTGCAATGGTCAGCTTCGCCTGCGAGGTGCCCATCAGCTTGATCAGCTCCTCGTTGACGATCTTGACGATCTGCTGTGCGGGGACAAGGGACTCCAGCACCTCGACACCCACGGCGCGCTCAGACACCATTTTTACGAAGTCGCGCACAACCTTGAAGTTTACGTCCGCCTCCAGGAGTGCCATTTTGATCTCGCGCATCCCCGCCTTGACATCTGCCTCGGTGAGCTTGCCCTTGTTACGGAAGAACTTGAAGGCGTTATTCAGTTTTTCGCTAAGGCTAGAGAACATTCCCATTTATGCGCCCTCCTCTTCCGTTACACCCGCCGCCCGCATCATTTCCCGCACGGCGTGGGTAGTATGTTCGTCAGCGTGCACAAGCAAGCGCTCGGCCGTCTCACGCACGGAATTTACTCTTTGCAACAGATGCAGGCGTCCTTCCAGGAAGAACAGCTCCTCCTCCGCCTTCTTGATGCCGTCGCGCACACCCTGGCGGGAGATCCCGACAAGCTCGGCGATTACGGCAAGCGAAAGATCCTGATTGTAATAGCAATCCAGCA
>JAZRFS010000117.1:0-9627 GCA_045643765.1 Eubacteriales bacterium | reverse complement strand
CTGGAGGGCAAGGAGGAGCCGCCGGCAGAGGATTTTACCGAGGCGGCATCCATCGCGGCACTGTTCAGTGCCGCCGAGGGCGCACCGATGACGGAGGTGGACTACACCACTGTGCGTCAGCTCAAAAAAGCGCCCGGGGGCAAGCCCGGATTTGTGATCTATCACACCAACTGGAGTGCTATCGTGACCCCTGACAAGGATAAGATCGCAAAATTGCGTATAAAATAAGAAAAACGACCCGTTACGGGTCGTTTTTCTTATTTTTTGTCTTTTCTGGTCACCTTGGAGAGGGGATTGTGCGCCATGGCCTCTTCCATGTCGCTGCTGCTGACGTGGGTGTAAATTTGTGTGGTGTTGAGCTGCTCGTGCCCCAGAATGTCCTTGAGCACGCGCACGTCCACGCCCGCGTGCTGATACATCAGGGTGGCGGCGGTGTGGCGCAGCTTATGCACCGAGAGATGCCTGTCGCCAAGTCCTGCCATTTCCAGGTATTTGTAAACCATCCACTGTACGGTCTTGACGCTGATGCGTTGGTCTCGTGTGCTTAAAAACAGAGCCTTTTCCTTCGCGGCGGCACCGCCGTTTTCGACAAGACGAATTGCCAGATATTCGGAAACCGCCGTCTGGCACGCTTCGTTTAAGTAGATCATACGCTCCTTAGCGCCCTTGCCCGTGACACGCACGGTGGAAAGATCGCGCGCCAGATCGCTTAAATTGATGCCGACAAGCTCGGATACACGCATACCGCAGTTAAGAAAAAGAGTGACAATGGCGTAATCGCGCACCACGTTTTTGGAATCCTTGTCCTCTCGGATACATTCCAAGAGATTGAGCGACTCTTGCAGAGAAAGGAACTTTGGCAGCGTACGTCTTGCCTTTGGGGCTTCGATATCGGCGGCGGGATTTTGCGCTAACTGATGCGTGTTATTCACCAAATAACGGTAAAGCATACGGATTGTAACCAGCTTCCTTGCTTTGGCAGCCCACAGATTTCTGCGCACTGTGCCCGAGTATTGCAAAAAAGCATAGATTTCAGTGGTACGGATCGAGCCGAAAAAGGCAAGATCCAAGCGGGAAACATCAATTTTTTCAAAATCCTCGCTGTCGGGATCAATCCGCTCTCGGTTTGCCACGATGAAGCGCAAAAAGGTACGCAGATCCAAAAGATATTCCGAAACGGTTTTGGGGGATCGGTTCTGGATGCCCGATTTGTAGGCGGCGAATTCCTGCACGACGGGGGGCATCTGAGAAAGCTCAACGGCATATTGACGGCTCATAGCGGCTCCTTTCTACGGGGTGACCCGTGTTATTTTCGTAGATAAAATGTAAATAAACTTCAATATTGGTTGCTTTTGTGGGCAAAGTCAGTTATAATGTAAGAAAGAATTTTGCAAGGGAGAAAAAGATGGCTTTTTTTAAGAAATATTCCTACATCATCGTTAAGTTGTTTTTAAATCAGTTTGCGATCTCACTGTTCGGCATCGGTTTGGCGTTTGCCAGCAGTTATGCGGGGAATAACACGCTTTTGTTGGTTACCAGCATCTGCTCTGTTGTTTTCTATTTGTTTTTAGAGTATGCCATTATGTGGGAGGTGGGCGCCAAGGACGGTATCACAGCAACCTCCAGACATACTTCTCGTGGGCTGTGGCGCGGCTTTGTGCTTTCGCTCTGTGCCAATGCGATCAATATTCTCTCGGCGCTGCTTGTTTTTTCCAAGGTGTTCACGGGTGCGGAAAATCAGGTTTCTGCTGTGGGACAGTTCATTGCTATGATTTTGCAGGGTATGTTCCAGGGCATTTTGTCGCAGAAGGTCGGAGGGGCACAGCTCAACGATTTCTGGTGGGTGTACTTCCTGATCATTCTTCCCGCAGTGCTTGTCACGGGAATGGCATATATTATCGGCAGCTATGGATGGCACGTTACTAATATTTTAATACCAAAAAACAAGGATGTCAAGAACAACGGGCGTCCAAAATGAAAAAAGTTAAAGAAACGCCGCGGTGAGTGTGTCACCGCGGTGTTTTTTTAGCTCAAATTACAAAACGTTCATATTTTGGAAATAATTTGTTCAACAACGGGTGGTATGATAACAACAACTTGTAAATGTAGTAATAAAAACCACGTAACAAGGAAAACAAAAACCAGGAAAGTGATTTGCGAAAATGGAGAATGGCGTGTTGAAATCTATTGCAAAGGGTGTTCGATTTGTTACCGTGCCGCCGATTGTGGTCACGGCAGAGCTGTTATTGTTATTGATTTTTGAAGAAATTTTCCCACAAATACTAGATTTTTGGCTAGCCTTTATCTGTCTTGCCATGGTGCCGTCGTTGGCTTATCCGTTGCAAAAGATAGTGCCCGCTTGGCGAAAAAAAGGGCAGAAAATGCAACGGAAATTGGCGTTTATTCTTTCCCCCTTGGGGTATACAGCGGCAGTAATTTGCAGTATTTTGCGGGATGCGATCCCTAATTCACTCTATATTTCTGCGGTGTATCTTGCGGCTGTTGTGCTGCTTACGGCGTTGAATAAGCTCACCCCCTGGCACGCAAGCGGTCACGGATGTGTGCTGTGTGGCTCGGTATTTTTGCCCTGTCTTTTTATGGGATGGGTTGCTTTTCTTCCGGGTGCGATCTTCTTTGCCGCAGCATTCTGGGCATCCGTGTATTTGAAGCGCCACACTGTGCGCGAATTTTTGCTTGGTGCGTGCTGCTCGGCGCTATCTGCATTTGTTTGTTATTTCCTCATTTATCCTACTTTTTAAAAGTAGTCGCACCGATTTTCGGTGCGGCTTTCTTTTTTTGCAAAAAATCTTTGATTTTTTCGCGCTTGCTTTACTTTTATAAAAAAATATGTTATACTAAATATATATGTGCTTAACGCAAAAGAAAGGGGAACAGTTCTATGCAAGACGGCGTTTTTAAGTTAAAAAGTGCATTTGAGCCCACGGGCGATCAGCCCGAAGCGATCGACGCGCTGTGTCGCGGACTTGACGCAGGTATGCGCTATCAGACCTTGCTTGGCGTGACGGGATCGGGTAAGACCTTCACAATGGCGAACGTCATTGCGCGGCAGAACCGTCCTACGCTGATTTTGGAGCCGAACAAAACGCTTGCCGCCCAGCTTTGCTCGGAGATGCGCGAATTTTTCCCCGATGCGGCGGTGGAGTTTTTTGTTTCCTACTACGATTACTACCAGCCCGAGGCGTATATCCCCGGGAAGGACACTTATATCGAAAAGGACGCCTCGATCAACGACGAGATCGACCGTCTGCGCCACAGCGCCACGGCGGCGCTTCTCGAGCGCCGCGACGTCATCATCGTGGCAAGCGTTTCCTGCATCTACTCGCTGGGTGATCCGGTTGAGTATAAAAATCTGATGCTTTCGCTCCGCCCCGGCATGGAAATGTCGCGCGAGGAGCTGATCCACCGCCTCGTTGCCATTCAGTACGAGCGCAGTGACCTCAATTTTACGCGTAACAAGTTCCGCGTGCGCGGCGACACCGTGGATATTTACCCCACGGGCGGCAAGGCGGACACTGCGGTGCGCGTGGAGTTTTTCGGTGATGAAATTGACCGCGTGTGCGAGTTCCGCACCGTCACGGGGCAGATTTTGCGCGATCTGCACCATTTCTGCCTGTTTCCCGCCACGCACTACGCCGTGTCACAGCAAAAGCGCGAGGCCGCACTTGCCGAAATCGGCGCGGAAATGCTGGATCGCGTGGCGTTTTTCCAAAGCGAGAACAAGCTGATCGAGGCACAGCGCATCGAGGAGCGTGTGAAATACGACCTTGAAATGCTGCGCGAGGTGGGCTATTGCTCGGGTGTAGAGAACTACTCCCGTGTGCTGTCGGGACGACCTGCGGGCTCTACGCCGTACACGCTTCTCGACTTTTTCCCGAAGGATTATCTGATGATTGTGGACGAGTCGCACGTGATGCTGCCGCAGGTGCGCGGCATGAGTGGCGGCGACACCGCCAGAAAGAAAAACCTGGTGGATTTCGGCTTCCGTTTGCCCTCGGCATACGATAACCGCCCGCTTTACTTTGACGAGTTTGAACAGCGCATCAACCAAGCGGTGTTGGTCAGTGCCACACCTGCCGATTTCGAAAAGGAGCACGCCGAGCAGGTGGTGGAGCAGATCATCCGCCCCACAGGTCTGCTTGACCCCGAGGTAGACGTGCGCCCGATCGAGGGGCAGGTTGACGATTTGCTGGGCGAGATCCGCATTCGCGCCAAGAAGGGCGAGCGCGTGCTGGTCACGACCCTCACCAAGCAGATGGCAGAGGACCTGACCTCGTATTTAGAGGAAAACGACGTGCGCGTGCGCTACATTCACTTCAACGTGGAAACCATCGAGCGCATGGAGATCATCCGCGATCTGCGACTTGGCAAGTTTGACGTGCTGGTCGGCATCAATCTGTTGCGCGAAGGTCTTGACCTGCCCGAGGTATCGCTGGTGGCGATCCTTGACGCGGATAAGGAGGGCTTTTTGCGCACCGAAACCTCGCTCATTCAGACGATCGGTCGCGCGGCGCGTAACGCCAAGGGCAAGGTGATCATGTACGCCGATACCATCACGGGCTCGATGCAGCGCGCGATTAGCGAAACTAACCGCCGCCGCGCCATTCAGGACGCGTACAACAAGGCGCACGGCATCACCCCCACCACCATCGTCAAGAGCGTGCGCGATATCATCGAGATCGGCTCGCTTGCCGATGAGGCAAAGACGAAGGGGAAGGGTAAGCGCAAGCTTTCCGCATCGGCGCGTGAAAAGCTCATTGAAAAGCTTTCCAACGAGATGCGCGAGGCTGCAAAGCGCCTGGATTTCGAGCAGGCGGCATATCTGCGCGATCAGATCAAGGAATTGCGCGAAGAAAAGGATCAACAAGATGGCAAATGAATTGAAATTAACGGGCGTTCGCGTCCACAATTTGAAAAATATTGACGTCACCATTCCGCGCGACAAGCTGGTGGTGCTGACGGGACTTTCCGGCTCGGGGAAGTCCTCGCTCGCGTTTGATACCATCTACGCGGAGGGACACCGCCGCTTTGTGGAGTCGCTTTCCTCCTATGCCCGTATGTTCCTGGGGCAGCTGGACAAGCCGGATCTGGACAGTATCGAGGGACTTTCGCCCGCGATCTCCATTGACCAGAAAACAACCTCGAAAAATCCGCGCTCCACGGTGGGAACGGTAACGGAAATTTACGATTATCTGCGCCTTTTATATGCGCGCATCGGTGTACCGCATTGCCCGATTTGCGGCAAGGAGATCCGTCAGCAGACCAAGGATCAGATCGTGGATCGCATTCTTTCAATGCCCGAGGGGACGCGCTTTATGGTGCTGGCGCCCGTGGTGCGCGCCAAAAAGGGTATGCACGAAAAGGTGTTTGCCGACGCGCGCAAGAGCGGTTTTTCCCGCGTGCGCGTGGACGGCAGCTTGTACGAGCTTTCCGAGGAGCTGAAATTAGACAAAAACCTGAAGCATACTGTTGAAGTCGTGGTGGACCGTCTCGTCAACCGCGGCGATATCCGCGCACGACTTGGCGACTCGGTGGAAACCGCGCTTTCTCTGGCGGAGGGCAATCTGCTTATCGCGCCCGTGGCGCGCGAGGGCGAGGAGGCGCCCGAGGAGCTGGCATTCTCGCAGAATTACGCTTGCGAGGAGCATGGCATCTCCTTTGGAGAGCTGGAGCCGCGTATGTTCTCCTTCAACAATCCGCAGGGTGCGTGTCCGCACTGCGCAGGTCTTGGCTCGATGCGCCGCGTGGCGGTGTATAAGCTGATCCCCGACGAAACTCTGCCCCTTTCGGGCGGCGCGATCGCCGTCAACGGCTTCAAATCGCTTGCCGCAGACGATGGCTGGAACGGCCCCTTGTTCGCCGCTGTTGGCGAGCGCTTCGGCTTCGACCTCAATACCCCCGTGTGCGACTTTACCGCCGAGCAGCGCGAGATTTTGCTGTATGGCTCTGGCGCGGAAAAATACCACATCACGCGTTATTTTGACGGTGCGGTGAAGGAGCAGATCACGCATTTTGAGGGGCTTGTTCCGATGATCGAGCGCCGCATGAAGATGAATGTGATCGGGGAATATTATGACGATTTTGTGGAGGACGCGCCCTGTCCCGAATGCGGCGGCAAGCGCCTTTCTCCCAACATTCTCGCCGTGACGGTGGGAGGGAAGAATATCCACGAATTCTGCGACCTTTGCGTCAAGGACGCGCTTGCGTTCGTGGAAAATCTCACGCTCACGGAAAGCGAAGCGCTGATCGCAAGAGAGATCCTCAAGGAGGTCAAAAGCCGTCTTGGGTTCCTTGTGAGCGTCGGACTTGATTATCTGACGCTGACGCGCCGTGCCGGCACACTTTCGGGCGGTGAGGCACAGCGCATTCGCCTTGCCACGCAGATCGGCTCGTCGCTGATGGGCGTGCTGTATATTCTGGACGAGCCGAGCATCGGCTTGCATCAGCGCGACAACGGCAAGCTGATCCGTACCCTGCAACGCTTGCGCGACCTCGGAAACAGTGTGCTTGTCGTTGAGCATGACGAGGAAACGATGGAGGCCGCTGATTTCATCGTGGACGTGGGCCCCGGCGCGGGCATTCACGGCGGCGAGATCGTGGTGGCGGGTACGCCCGCTGAGGTGATGGCGTGCGAAAAGTCGCTCACGGGCGCGTATCTTGCGGGCAGAGAGGTGATTGCCGTGCCTCGCGAGCGCCGCGAAGGAAACGGGCATTTTCTGCGCGTAAAGGGCGCAAAGCAGAACAACCTCAAAGGCATTGACGTGGAAATTCCGCTTGGCACGTTGACTTGTATCACGGGTGTGTCGGGCTCGGGTAAATCCTCGCTGATCAACGGTATTCTGTATCCGTATCTGGCGCATAAGCTCAACCGCGCGGCGACCTTTGCGGGGCCGCACGACAGCATCGAGGGCGCGGAGCACCTGGATAAGGTCATCGCCATTGACCAGAGCCCCATTGGGCGCACGCCGCGCTCCAATCCCGCGACCTATACGGGACTTTTCAATGAAATTCGCGATCTTTTTGCCAAAACGCCGGAAGCAAAGGCACGTGGCTACACGGGCGGACGCTTCTCCTTCAACGTGAAGGGCGGGCGCTGCGAGGCGTGCGAGGGTGACGGTGTGAAGAAGATCGAAATGCACTTTTTGCCCGACGTTTACGTCACCTGTGACGTGTGCAAGGGCAAGCGCTATAACCGCGACACGCTGGACGTGCTTTACAAGGGCAAAAGCATCGCGGACGTGCTGCAGATGACCGTGGAGGAGGGCGTGTACTTCTTCGACGGCATCCCTGCGATCAAGCGCAAGCTGCAAACCATGCTGGAAGTGGGACTTGGTTATATTCAGATCGGTCAGTCCTCCACTACGCTTTCGGGCGGCGAGGCACAGCGTATCAAGCTGGCCACCGAGCTTTCCAAGCGCAGCACGGGCAAGACCGTGTATATTCTGGACGAGCCGACCACGGGTCTGCATACCGCAGACGTGGCGAAGCTTATCGTGATGCTGGAACGCCTTGTGGAAACGGGGAACACCGTCATCGTGATCGAGCATAATCTGGACGTCATCAAGACCGCAGACCACATCATCGACCTCGGCCCCGAGGGCGGTGAGGGCGGCGGCACCGTGGTGGCTACGGGTACGCCCGAGCAGGTAGCGCAAATTCCCGCCTCCTACACGGGACAATATCTGAAAAAATGGTTGGGGAGAAATCAAAAATGATACTGGTAGCAACTTGCCTTTTCGGACTTGAAAAGCAGCTGGGAGAGGAGATCGACGCGCTTGGCTGCAAGCGATTGGAAACCATAGACGGTCGCGTGACCTTCGAGGGGACGGAGGCAGATATTGCCCGCGCCAACGTGCGCTTGCGCCTTGCGGAGCGCGTGTTTATCCGCGTGGGACAGTTTGAGGCGCGCAGCTTCACCGAGCTGTTTGACGGTGTGCGCGCACTGCCGTTTGAGACGTGATGTACGTGTGGCTGGATGCACTGGCAAACTATATTACCGCGATCGGCTACGATCCCGACAAGACCTTCGCCGAGCAGAGCGAGCAATTCCGCAAGTACTGGCCCTGCGACGTGCACGTGATCGGTAAGGACATTCTGCGCTTCCATACCATCTACTGGCCCATTTTCCTGATGGCACTGGATATTCCGCTCCCCAAAAAGGTGTTTGGTCACCCGTGGTTCAACGCCGCCGAAGAGAAGGGACAAAAGCCCCAGGGCGAGGACGTGAAGATGTCCAAATCCCGCGGCAATGTGATCTATGCCGACGAGCTTGCCGAGACCTTCGGTGTGGACGGCGTGCGTTATTTCGCGCTTTCCGAAATGCCCTATGATCAGGACGGTCGTATCTCCTACACCAACGTGCTGTTGCGCTACAATATGGACCTTGCCAACAACCTTGGTAACCTGGTGAGCCGCACGCACGCGATGACGAAGAAGTATTTTGACGGTATCATCCCCGCTCCCGTGGGCGAGGAGGGAACCGATGCCGAGCTGAAGGCTGCCGTGGTACAGGCAAAGGAAGAGTTCGTGAAGAATATGGACACCTTCCACGTGGCAGATGCACTGGAGGGCGTGTTCAATATGCTTCGTCGCGCCAACAAGTATATCGACGAAACCACGCCTTGGGCGCTTGCGAAGGACGAGGCGAACAAGCCCCGCCTTGGCACCGTGCTTTACAATCTGCTGGAGTGCATCCGTACCGCCGCCGTACTGCTGCGCGCGATCATTCCCGCAACGGCTGACAGCATCTTTGCACAGCTGAATACCGACAAGTGTGAGTACACGGATATTGAGAGCTTCGGCGCACTGGAGGCGAATAAACCCCTTGGCGAGGCTGCTATGCTTTTCGCCCGTGTGGACGAAAAGGTGATCGACGAGATCATCAAGGCACGCGAGGAAGCAGCTGCAAAGGCTGCAAAGGCGGCACAGAAGCCAGAAAAGCCCGAGGGCTGTGCGCTGATTGGCATTGAGGACTTTATGGGCGTGGAGCTTCGCACCGCGAAGGTCATCGCCTGCGAAAAGGTGCCGAAGGCAAAGAAGCTCTTGAAGCTGCAGATCGACCTTGGCTACGAGGAGCGTCAGGTGGTGTCCGGTATTGCCAAGTTCTACGAGCCCGAGCAGCTGATCGGCAAGAAGATCATTGTGGTCGCCAACCTCAAGCCCGCCACGCTTTGCGGCATTGAGTCCAACGGTATGATCCTGGCTTCCGGTGAAGAAGAGGTCAGAGTGGTATTCCTTGATGCAGACACTCCCTTGGGAGAACGCGTCAGATAATTTCAAAGTTTTTTGAAAGGGGTGCGGGGAGAACTTTTGCGCGACCACCGAAGGTGTGTCGACGTGCTCGCGTAAGCGAGGACAGCAAAAAGTTCTCCCCGCATAATGCTATGAGTAAATTGTTCGACAGCCACGCGCATTATTACGATAGCCGCTTTGACGAGATCGAGGGCGGTGCAAACGCGCTGCTGGATTGCCTTTTTGAGGGCGAGGTCGGCGGCATCGTGAACGTGGGCACCGATCTTGAAAATGCGCATACCGTCATTGAGAGTGCTGCGCGCTTTGAAAATATGTACGCCGCCGTGGGCATCCACCCCTCGGACGGGCAAAGCTACC
>JAZRFS010000116.1:0-15576 GCA_045643765.1 Eubacteriales bacterium | reverse complement strand
AACGAGGCGCATCGCGCGCTTTTTGCGGGGGCGTACGCGACCGATTTCGCGCCAAGCGGCGCGATGGCGGATGCTTGCGAACGCTTTTTTGCCTATCTGATCTTCCGTCACGCGAGTGCTGCGTCCGAGCTTGCGGAGTTTGCCTGCGCGGTGTCGCTTGCCGCTTGTCTGACGCGCTTGTTTTATGCGCTGGCAAGCGCAAACGGCTTGCCGCCCGTGGAGTGCGCGCGCATCCTTTCCGAGGAGCTGGAATACTCCGAGGAGAACACCGCCGCCATCCGCGCGGCGCTGGAAAATAGCAAAAAGGGGGCATAACGGTATGAAAATTACCTTTCTTGGTACGGGCGCGGCAGATTGGCGCGCCGAGCATAAGGATCTCGCGGGCTACCGCCGAAACGCGTCGGTGCTGATCGACGACGTGCTTTTGATCGATCCAGGTCCCGACGTGCCGGACGCGCTTGCGACCTTCGGCAAGGACGCGAAGGGCATTCGCTACATTTTAAACACCCATCGCCACAAGGATCACTATTGCGGCGACACCTTTTCCCACTTGCAGGGTGCGGCATTTTACCCGATGAAGCCCGGGGATTGCGCCACGCTTGGCAAGTACCGCGTGAGCGCCCTCGCGGCAAACCACGGCACGACGCGCACCGCGGTGCATTTTCTGATCACGGACGGAGAGAAAACACTGTTCTACGGTCTGGACGGCGCGTGGCTCTTCTATGACGAGGTTGCCGCGATCAAACAGGCGAGTGTAGACCTTGCCGTGCTGGACGGCACGCTTGGCGAGGAAACGGGAGATTACCGCGTGTTTGAGCACAACGACCTTTCGATGGTGCGCTTGTTAAAAGCCGCATTATCCTCCCACGTAAAGCGCTTTTGCATCAGCCACATGTCGCGCAAGATGCACAAGCCCCACGCCGCGCTTGCCGCCGATATGGCGCGTGACGGCATCGAGGTCGCCTTTGACGGTCTCACACTGGAAATATAAAAAACGCCCCCAAACGGGGGCGTTTTTTTATATACTCGGTGTTCCGAACAACAAGGTTGCCAGTGCGAACATCAGCGGAATGGTCAGCACGCACAGTGTGTGCGAAACAAGCGCCATCGCAGCGCCCGGCTTGGGGTCGCCGCCGTACGCCTCGGGGAAGATCACGGAATTAAGTCCCAGGGGTGTTGCCACCGAGAAAAAGCAAAGGAACAGCACGGTGTTGCCGATCCCGGCGCCCAGGGTGTTGGCAAGCGCGCGGATGCCGAAGATCGCCGACAGGATCACGGTAGGGATCACCAGAAGCCGCAGTCCCGTTGCCACGTAGACCTTTTTTTGCTTGAGCAACGAGGGCAGCGAATACCCCGCCACCGTGAAGCCGACCAGCAGCATTGCCACGGGGCCCATGCACGCCATCAGGCTTTCCAGCGAGGAGGAAAAGAACTCGGGCAGATGTGCGCCAAGCCCCGAAAGCCCCACCGCGATGCCCGCGAACAGCGCCAGCATCGGGGGATTGCACATCTTTTTGAGGAATGCACGCACCTTGTGCGCCTCGCCCTCACCCGCGGGAATGATCTGCGCCAGCCCCCACGTGTAGGTGCCCACGGAGAGGGGGAGCAGATAGATCTTATAATACGCGAGGGCAAGCGGTCCGAAGATCGCCAGCACAAGCGGATCGCCCATATAGCCGCTGTTGGCAAAGCCAAGGCCGTAGGCGTACACGCCGCGTACGGGTCCCTTTTCCCTCACCAACGCAGCGGAGAGCGGAATGGCAAGGGCGATGGCAATCGTCATCGCACAAGCGGCAAAAAGAACGTTCGTTGCGTGCGCGGAGAGCGTTTCCACGGTGCAGTATTTTGCCATCGTGATGAAGTTGAGCGCGGGACAGAATACGTACATTTCCAGTTTGGACATCACCTTGCCCGCGTCCTCGGGCAGGATATGTAATTTTCGCAGCGCATACCCAATCGCGATGCAAAGGAAAAGCGTTAGCATCGGATCGAGGGTCGCCAGGAAAACAGTCAGCATTTTTTATGCCACCTTTCCGAAAAGAAGTGTCATCAGTGCAAACAAAAGCGGAAGCGTCAGCACGCCGAGCGTGTGTGACACCAGTGCCATCGAAGCCCCCGTTTTCGGGTTGCCGCCAAAGGACTCGGGGAACACCACAGTATTCAGCCCCAAGGGGGTGGCGATGGCGAAAAAGGCAAGGAAAAGCACGGTGTTGTCGATGGCAAGACCGAATGCGACATTCGCAAGGGTCTTGAGCCCAAACAGCGCCGCAATGATCACCGCGGGGATCGCCGAGAGGCGCAGAATGCTTGCCACGTATACGCCCTTTTTGTTCAGCATCTCGCGGATGGGGTAGCTTGCGACAGTGAAGCCGACCAGCAGCATTGCCACGGGTCCCATACAGTTTTTCAGCGAATTCAGGGTGGAGGTGAGGAAGTCGGGCATATACGCGCCGAGCCCCGTAAGCCCCACAACGATGCCCGCAAGCATGGCGACCATCGGGGGATTGAGCAGCTTTTTGAAGGGATTTTGCTTGCCCTCTTTTTGCGGCACCAGTACGCTGATGCCCCAGATATAAATGGTGATGGTGATGGGCAGGCAGTACATTTTATAGTAGGAGAGCATCTCGTCCCCGAAAAGCGCAAGCACGAGCGGATCGCCCATATACGCACTGTTGGCAAAGGCGAGCGCATAGGCGTAGATGCCGCGCTCTGCACCCTCTTCCCGCACGAATACACGGGCGAGGGGAATGGCGATCGCCATCGCAATTACCACGCCGCACACGGAAAGCGCAAGGTTTGCCGCGTGCGTGGAAAGTGTTGCCACGGTGCAGTATTTTGCCATGGTGGTAAAGCAGAGCGCGGGGTAGAATACCCACGTGATCAGCTTTGCCATCACCTTGCCTGCATCATGGGGAAGGATGTTGGTCACGCGTAACACAAATCCTGCGGCGATGCACAAAAACAGTGACGCCACGGGGTTCAGCATAGCCAAAAAGGTTTGCAGCAATTTATTCGCCTTCTTTCACGTGTACGGTGATGCCCTCGGGGGCGTTCACGGTGGTTTTGATGCTGCCGTCCTCCTGCTTTTCGTGCAGGATCTCTACGCGTCCCATGGGGGTCGCGATCGCGCCTTTGACAAAGGAAAGCTCACCCATATGGGGGGTAATTTCAATTTCCGAGCAGCCTGCGCCCGTGACGTTCACGCCCAATACGTGCTCTGTGAGGAACGCGACGGGACCCGATGCCCAGCCGTGGCACAGGCTGTGGCGGAAGCCTTTGTAGCAGTAATTGCCGTTGTCGCCGTGCACGTCGGACTTACCCTCGACGGGGAGCTCGTCGATGCCAAAGGCGTTGTCTGCCCACTTGAGGTCAAAGTCCTCCCAGAAGGTGGTCGCGCCCAGCTCCAGCATCGCGCCGTAGTAGTCGCAAAGCGCCTTTAAGGTTTCCTCGGTAGAGGTGACCTTTGCCATTGCGGAGAGCAGGTAGTAGCTCATAAAGGTAGAAAAGCCCTCTGCGCCGTTTTGCGAGAGAAGCTCGGCACAGCTTGCATCGTCAAGATCGCTCAGCACCAGCATAGCCGCAACCTGCTTGAGATGTGCTGCGCTGTGGCGGGTCTTTTTGATCAGCTCGCACACGCCGTCGCATTGCGCGGCAAGCGCATCGTAGCCAAGATGACGGTTGAGCTTTGCCGCTGCCTCCATCGCCCAGAGCAGCACCGCGCGGATACCGTTGCGCGCGATCTCGGGATAGGCCTTTGAGGGCCAGTCAAGGAAGCTGTCGGGGGTGAAGAAGCCGTGGTCGTCCACGCTGTCAAGGATCTGCGCGGTGAGGTCGCGGATGTAATCGCGCTGCTCCTCGATGTAATCGGTGCGTCCCGTGTAATGGCACCATTCCTCCAGGTTAATCAGCCACCAGAGCGAATAGGTCGGGTGCTTGTTGATCCACAGCGGCATCGGCGCGTCCTTGGCGGAGGCATCCAGTGCGCGGTAAAGGTCGGGCACGTCGCCGAAGACGTATTTGATGGTCTTGAGCTCGGGTGCCACATCGCCGATCCACACCAGGCGGTCGCGCTTGATGCCGTCCCAAAGCTCGTTTTGCATGCAAAGGTGGCAGGTGTAGGCGGCGGTGTCGTAGATCTTGCCCAGCAGCTCGTTATCACACTCGAAGGATCCCACGTATTCGTAGTCGCGGTACACGGCAATGCCCTGCACGCCCTTGACGTTGATGAAGCCCTCGGACAAAAGCTCGATGTAAAGGAAGCGGTATCCCGTGGCGGCGTACTCGTTGGTGGAGTAATTCTCCAGCGTCACCTCAAAGTCGCGTGCGCTATGGTCATTGCACGCACCGCGCTCGCCGATGTGGGAAAGCGCCTCGGCGACAGACTCGCCAAACGAGAGGCGCACGCGTCCCTCGCCCTCCTTTTTGCGCATCGTGATGCACGCGCCACCGTGGAACTCGGTGCCGAAATCAAGCAGGATGCCCGCCTTTTGCTCGGCGGTGGTGGTCATCACCATAAGATCCTTGTCCTGCAGCCAGATCTGACGGTTGCGGTAGTTCAGCAAGCACTCGGCATTCTCCACCGCGCCATAGGTTTTTACAATACGCACGGGCGTGACGTAACGGCGCACGCGGGGATCGGTGTCGTAAAATTTCATATCCTTGATCATAAAAAGCACCTCGTTTTTGTTGGTTCTTGGTTATACGCGGTCAATGGTAATGACCGTAAAAAAGTAAGGGGCGTCCTTGGCGACTGCCTCTGCCATCTGCGCTTTGAGCGCATCGTCGGTGGTTGCAACCTCAAAGGGGACCGCCATATCGAAGATCAGATTGGTGTGCGTGTGACCCGGCACCATACGGAAATCGTGGATGCGGATGCGCTCATCCAACGTACCTGCGAGCTTTTCTACGCGCTCGCGCCACTCGTCCGTGGCGGGATCGCCCACCAAGACAGGATCCAGATGGATGGTTGCCTCTATGCCGAGATCGTCGCGCAAGCGGCGTTCTATCAGGTCGATCGTGTCGTGCAAAGCGAAAATATCCTTTTTACCGTCCACCTCTACGTGCAACGAGGCGATCGTGTGTCCTGCGCCGTAGTTGTGTACCACCATGTCGTGGATGGCAAGTGCCTCGGGAAATTCGGATACCGTCGCGCGGATCCTTTCGATCAGCTCGTCGCTGGGCGCTTCGCCGAGGATGGCATTTTTTGTTTCATTCAGAATGCGCGCCCCCGCGATGAAGATCATCACTGCGACCAGCGCACTCATAATGGGGTCTACGTACTGTCCGATGCTTGCGGGAAGGACGGGGGAAACGAGCGTGGCGACCAGCACCACAGAGGTTGCCGCCGCATCCGAGAAGGAGTCGGCGGACGTCGCACGCAGCACCTCGGAGTTGATCTTTTTGCCGAGCGTGCGGTTGAAAAATCCAAGCCAGAGCTTACAAAGCACCGAGCAGGCAAGGATGATCACGGCGACCAGGTTGAATGCGGGGATCGAAGGGGCGAGGAATTTATCCACGGCGCCGCTGATCAGCTCGATGCCGATGAAAAAGACGAGGAAGCACACGATCATCGACGCCACGTATTCAATGCGTGCGTGCCCGAAGGGGTGATGGCGGTCAGCGGGCTTTGCCGAGATCTTGAAGCTGACGAGGGAAATCACAGACGAGCCCGCATCCGAGAGGTTGTTGAACGCGTCCGCGCGGATGGCAAGCGAGCCCGCAAGCGTGCCCGCAATCATTTTGAACGCGAACAAGAGCAGGTTAACAAGAATGCCCGTGACCGAGGATAGCGTGCCGTAGGCGCGGCGCACCGTGGGGCTCTCCACGTTTTCGCGATCCTTCACGAAAAGTTTGGTGAGAAGCTTTGTCATAAAAGTCCTTTCTTAAAATCGGAAATACAAAAAGGGGTTGAAGCCCGCGTCCGCGAGCGCGGCGATGGATAAAAGCAAGGCGCATAGCGGCAGCACCGTGCGGGCGAATGTCGCGGTTTTTCGCTCCGCGAGATGGGTAAACAGCATTTTGGGCAATGGCGTCGCGCCGATGGCGCAAAGAGCAAGGAGCGAGAGCGAGCGCACAAGGTCGTACAGATCCGACCCCACGGCAAAGCCGCCCCTGCCGAACAGTGTGGCGACGAATTGCGGCAAATTGGCAAGCGAGAGCGCCGCCGTGCTGCCGTCAAAGAAGAACAGCATCCAACCGAAAAGTGTTGCCAAAAAGGTCGCGCCCCATTTGATGGCGGCGGGGGCTTCCCACGACAGCTTTTTGAGCACGTGCTTTTCTGCGGTGAGCAGCAAAAAGTAGTACAAGCCCCACAGTACAAAGTTCCAGGAAGGGCCGTGCCACAGTCCCGTCAGCGCCCATACGGCAAGCAGATTACAGATTGTTCTCAGCGCCCCGCGGCGGTTGCCGCCAAGCGGGATATACACGTACTCGCGGAAAAAGGAGGAGAGCGTGATATGCCAGCGCCGCCAGAAGTCGCTGACGCTTTTGGCGATATAGGGGTAGCGGAAGTTTTCAGGGAAGCGAAATCCAAAGATGCGTCCAAGCCCCACCGCCATATCCGTGTAGCCGGAAAAGTCGAAATAGATCTGGAAGGTAAAGCCCAAGAGCGCCAGCCACGCACGGACGGCGGTGTCCGCACCACCCGCGCCGAACTGCGCGAAAAGCGCGCCCGCGGGATTGGCAAGCAGCACCTTTTTCGCAAGCCCCGCGGCAAAGCGCCGCACGCCCTCGGCGGCATCCTGTATGCTGTGTGTGCGCGAGCGCAGCTCCGAGGCTACGTCGGTATAGCGCACGATCGGTCCCGCGACAAGCTGTGGAAACAGCGCCACGTAAAGTCCCACGTAAAAGGGATTTTTCTCTGCTTCGGCACGCCCCACATAGACGTCCGCGACGTAGGAAAGCGCCTGAAAGGTGTAAAAGGAGATGCCCAACGGCAAGTGCGGCGCGGGAAGCCCCAGGAGCGGGGGATACTTGAAAAAGAGCAACAGCCCCACGTCAAGCACGATCGCCGAGATCAGGTACGCGCGCTTATGTGTCCCGCGCGCGATGCGCAGCGCGAGAGCGGCGTTTGCGCCGATGGTGGCAAGCATCAAGAACACGTAAAGTGGCTCGCCCCACGCGTAAAAGAGAAGGCTGAAAATGAAAAGCACAGTGTTTTGCCAAGGCAGTGCGCGGGGGGATCTCCCCCAACCCGTGGCGTTCGGCAGAAAGTAAGCTATGAGGCAAAGCGGCAAAAACCAAAAAAGAAAGGAAAATCCCGAAAAAAGCATAACGCCTCCGTGCGCGCTCGCGCAAAAAATAGTTATACTTATTTTTGGTATTTTACATTCTCTATATTATAGCATAAATTTTCCAAAATGGGAAGAGGAAATAAAAATAAAGAGGGAAATGAGCAAAAGACGTATTGCACCGTGCGAAAAGGGGGGCAAATCCCGACAAGCATTTTGCAAAAAACGACCGTTTCACACAGCCCTGTTGACAAATGAAATATTGTGTGCTATACTCAAAAAAACGCCACGGCAAGCCTTGGGAGGGAATAGCTATGGAAAAGAAAACGCTGCAAGTACCCGCGATCACAAACGAGCTTTTGGACGCCGCCGAGGGTGCCCCCGAAAACGAGCTGCTCGTCAGATGCTTCAAGCGCAACAAGCACAACACAGATCCTGACACCGTGGCAATGAAAATGGCTTTGATGGAGTTTGTGGATCCCACCTTTTCGCCGCAGCAGCTGCGCGAGATTGACCTTGCGGCATTCTCTTACAGCACGATGAAAATGCCCAACCTGGACGCCCGCATTGCAAAGGGCGACCCCACTGTGGTGAACGATATCGCGATGCGTGGCGGCGGCAAGCACCTTTTGCCCTTTGCCGCGAAATTCTGTTGTTACCAAAACAGAATTGTGTACGGCAGAGACGATTACCTGATGTATACCCCCGCGATGAAAAAGATCTTGCCCCAGGCATTCAATGGTCGCGTCACGACCGCACAGCTGCAGCGCTGGCAGGATGAGTTTGCGTACGATCTGTTTATGGGCTGCGTTGCCAAGTGCTTTTACCGCCAGAAGATCACCACAGACAAAGCAAAACAAAAGCTGGAAAAGTTCGTGTTTGATCAGAACAGAAAATAAGAAAAGCCGAGCTGAAAGGCTCGGCTTTTTTGATGGATTATCTGAATATGATGAAATAACCTATTAAGAATGCGACGATATAGATGCCCAGATAAATCAGCACCCATTTTAAGAATTGAGACACGGGAATGCGGTCAATCGGTTTCCAAAAATACGCGGATGGCTTCCTTGATGATCTGCGCCTGCGGGATGCCCTTTGCGGCGCATTTTTCCTTGAACGCCTGCGCGGTTTCCTTGGGGACGTATGCGGTGATTGCGCTGTATGTTTTTTGGTTATAGCGAGCTTTGACTTGTGTGGACGTCGTTGTTTTTCTTTTTTCGTTTTCCATAAGGCGGCACCTCTTAAATGATATTTTCCTGTTTGAGATAGCTTGCAGGATTTTGTGACGTCGTGTGCGGTTGCTGTCTAGTTATATTATACCACACCGATTGCGATATGCCAATAGCTTTTCGAAAAATCCGGTTGCGAAAGAGTTCAAATCCATCTCCACCAAACAAGAAGGGGCGCCCAACGGGCACCCCTTTTGCTCACGCTGGTGGAGAGATTTCCCACCCGAGGGGGCGTTGCCCCCTCGGGTAGCAACGCGCACGGCGTGCGGCGAACACCTGCAAAAAATGCAAACAATGTGCTTTCCCACACAGCGAGTGTGGCGGTTGCGAAAGAGTTCAAATCCATCTCCACCAAACAAGAAGGGGCGCCCAAACGGGCACCCCTTCTTGTTGGAGCTGGTGGAGAGATTTGAACTCTCGACCTGCTGATTACGAATCAGCTGCACTACCCCTGTGCTACACCAGCAAAATTCACATCCGATATTATAACACAACTTAAAAAAAATTGCAAGCCCCTTTTTAAAAAATTCTATTTTTTTCTATTTCCTCTTGCACATGAGAGGTCAATATGCTATCATTGAGGAGAGGTGATGAATATGAAACACTATGATCTTATTGTAGCAGGCGGTGGTCTTACCGGCGTTTCGGCGGCAGTTCGCGCGGCACGCGAGGGGCTTTGTGTATTGCTGATTGAAAAAAGCGGCACGCTCGGCGGCGCGATGACCAACAATCTGGTCTACCCCTTTATGAATTTTTTCACAAACGTGGACGGCAAGCAAAGGGTGCTTTGCCGAGGGCTTTTTGACGAGATGCGCGAGCGCGAGCGCGCCTATGATGCAAGCGGTACGATCGTGAACTTCCGCCCCGAATATTTCAAATTGGTGTTGGACGATATGATCAGCGACGCAGGCGTGGACGTGCTGTTCCACGCGGTGCTTTTTGACACAGAAGTGGCAGAACGGTGCGTAAAAACCGTGCGCGTTGCCACCACCACAAGCGGCGTGATCGAGCTTTCCGCCGACTTCTTTATCGACGCCACGGGTGATGGCACCTTGATGGCTAAGGCGGGCTGTGCCTATCAGCTTGGCCGCGAGGAGGACGGTCTTTGCCAGCCGATGACGACCTGCTTCCGTATGTGCGGGGTGGACGTTGAGCTGTTCAGATCCGAGCGCCCCGCGCTGCAAGCGCTTTATAAGGAGGCGCAGGCACGTGGCGAGATCAAAAATCCCCGCGAGGATATTCTGACCTTTAGGGGCATCGGCGAGGGCGTGCTCCACTTCAACACCACGCGCGTGGTCAAAGAGGATCCCACCGATCCCTTTGCCGTCAGCCGTGCCGAGATCGTGGCGCGCCGTCAGATCCACGAGATCGTGGAGTTCCTCAAAAAGAATTCCAAGGCGTTCGGGCACGCGACGCTTGTTTCCATCGCCACTGAGATCGGCGTGCGCGAGAGCCGCAAGCTCCTCGGTGAATATGTGCTCACTGCCGATGATCTGCTTTCCCTTACGATATTTGAGGATGCCGTGGCGCTTGGCAACTACGACATTGACATTCACAATCCCGCCGGCACGGGCACGAATATCCACTATTTTAAAGAGGGCGAGTATTACTCGATCCCGTACCGTTCCTTCCTGCCCCGCGAGTTTGACAATCTGCTTGTCGCAGGGCGATGCCTTTCCGCCACGCACGAGGCACAGGCGGCTGTGCGCGTGATGCCGATCTGTGCCTGCATGGGCGATGCCGCAGGCACGGCGATCGCCGTTGCGAAGCAGACGGGCACGAACACACATACACTGAACGTACAGACCTTGCGCGAAAAGCTGATTGCAAACGGCGCAGAGCTGTAAACGAAAACGGCGTTCCTTCGGGAACGCCGTTCTTTTTTTACGCCTTTCTTCATAAGATAGAAAAGAGTAAAAGATAAAAAAGAGGGGAAACGGTATGAAAAAACGCGAAAATGCGGCGTGGGGGCTGGATGAGCGCGAGGTGCTTGCCTCGCGGCGCGAGCACGGTGAAAACCGCTATACAAGGCGCGAAAAAAAGAGCTTTTGGTGCTGCTTTTTGAAAAATTTGGGGGATCCCGTCATCAAGGTGCTGCTTTTTGCGCTGGGCCTGCATCTGCTGCTTCTTTTCCGCGATCCCGATTTTGTGGAAACGGCGGGGATCGCCGTTTCTATTGTGCTTGCAACCTTGATCTCTACGTTTTCTGAGTATCGCAGCGAGAGAGCCTTTGGCAAGCTGTTTGAAAGCTGTGGTGCGGAAAAGTGTCGCGTGCGCCGCGCGGGGCGCGTGTGCGAGATCGACGTGGGTGAGATTGTGGTGGGGGACGTGGTCTTACTGGGTGCGGGGGAGAAGATCCCCGCAGACGGGGTGATTTTAAGCGGTATTTTGGCGGTGGATCAGTCCGCCCTTACGGGGGAAAGCCGCGAGGTGGAAAAGCGTGTGTACAAGGAGGGGGAGCGCGAGGAGCCCGACAGTGCGGGGGCGGTATTCGCGGGCTCGGCGATGCTTGGAGGTGCCGGCGAGATGCTGGTTACCCGCGTGGGAGACGCGACCTTTCTTGGAGGTATCTCGGGTGAGCTGCAGGAGGAAAAAAGAGCAAGCCCCCTCAAGATGCGCCTTTCCCGTCTTGCCGCGCAGATCAGCCGCATCGGCTACGTGACGGCGGCGGTGTGCGCGCTTGCATTTTTATTGAATGCTATTGTGATCGACGCGGGCTTTGAGGCGGGCAATATGCTTGCCACCCTGCGCGATCTTCCCTTGATGGCGGAGCTTTTGCTGCACGCCCTTACACTGGCGCTGACTGTGGTGGTGGTAGCCGTGCCCGAGGGGCTGCCGATGATGATCGCTGTGGTGCTTTCCGCGAATATCCGCCGTATGGTACGCGATCAGGTGCTGGTGCGCAAGCCTGAGGGGCTGGAGGCGGCAGGGAGCATGAATATCCTGTTTACCGATAAAACGGGAACGCTGACCAGCGGCAAGCTGACCCCGTGTGGGGTGCTTTGCGGCGCGGAGGAATATGGAAGCCTTCGGCAGCTGGAGCATAGTGCACCGACGCTCTATCACACCACCCGTTTGGCGGTATATGCCACAACGGGTGCCGTGCGGGGTGAGCGCGAGGGGAAGCCTTGCGCTCTTGGCGGCAATGCCACCGACCGCGCGCTTTTGGACGCGTTTGTGGATGGCAAGGCGCCCGATGTTTTCGTGCGCGAGCGCATCCCCTTTGATAGTGAGCGCAAATGGGCGGCAAGCGCCACGGACACGGGCAAGGTGTTTTTCTGCGGTGCGCCCGACAAGCTTTTGCCCTATGTAAAGCGCTATCTTGACGGTGCGGGGAGCGAGCGCTTGCTGTCGGTTGCCGCGTTTCGGGCAAGGGTCAATGCCCGCGCTGCGCACGGCGAGCGTGTGCTGCTGCTTTGTATGGGCGAGCATTTCCCGCAAAACGGAGAGATGGGTGCGCTTTGCCTGCTCGCAGCGATCAGCTTTTGCGATCCGCTACGCCCTGACGCGAAGCACTCGGTGCGTACACTGCAAACGGCGGGCGTGCAGGTGGTGATGCTGACGGGGGATAGCCGCGAAACGGCGTGCGCGATGGCGCGCGGGTGTGGCATTCTGCACGAAAAGGACGTGGTGCTTTCGGGTGAGGAGCTTGCCCGTCTTGACGATGCCGAGGTCTGTGCGCTCTTGCCCCGTCTTGCGGTGGTGGCACGGGCACTTCCCGCCGACAAAAGCCGCTTGGTGCGGCTATGCGAACGTGAGGGGCTTGTGGTTGGGATGACGGGGGACGGGATCAACGATGCCCCCGCGCTTTCCCGCGCGGACGTGGGCTTTGCGATGGGTAGCGGTACGCAGGTGGCGCGCGAGGCGGGGGACGTGGTGATCCTGGACGATAATTTATCCTCAATTGCGCGGGCGGTGCTTTACGGGCGCACGATCTTCAAAAGCATCCGCAAATTTATCGCATTGCAATTGATGATGAATTTTTGCGCGGTCGGGATCTCGATCCTGGGACCCTTTCTTGGCGTGGACGCGCCCGTGACCGTGACGCAGATGCTGTGGATCAATCTGGTGATGGATACGCTCGGTGGGCTTGCGTTCGCGGGGGAGGCGCCGATGCCCTTTTATATGCAGGAGCCGCCGAAAAAACGTGAGGAGCAGATCCTCACCCGTGCGTTGGTCGCGCGTATTGCCGTGCTGACCTGTTTTACGGTGGGATTGTTCGTCTTTTTCCTCAAATCGCCTTGGGTGCATTCCTTTTACCGCGAAAGCGAGAACGGTCTGTGCTTGCTGACCGCTTTTTTCGCGCTGTTTATCTTTGCGTCCGTGTTCAACTGTTTTAATGCACGTACCGATCGCGTGCGGATGGGCAAGGGGCTGTTGCAAAATCGCACGTTTCTTCTCATTATGGCGGCGGTCGCCGTCGTGCAGACCGCATTCGTTTACTTGGGCGGCACGGTGCTGCGTACGATGCCCCTTACACCAAGAGAGCTTTTGTTCACGCTCCTTCTCGCCGCCACCGTACTGCCCGTGGGCTGGCTGCACCTTCTCCACCGCCGCCTTTGCGGGGGAAAGGGGCTGTATTGAAGGGCGTGTTTTGTGGGGAAGCTTTTTGCAAAAAGTTTCCCCACACCCCTTCAAAAATCCTTTAAGGATTTTTAGGGCGAGTGCGAACATAGCAAAAGAAAAAAGCAGACCGCCAAGCGGTCTGCTTTTTTTTCACTTTTGAGCTTGGCGCGGGGCGATGCTTACTGCGATGTTCTCGCTATTCAATGCGCTGATGAAGGAGTGCAGAGTGATGGCGGCAAACGCCTTCAAGACGACGGAGGATACGTAGCCGAGGAAGAAGGAGAAGGAGCCGCCGATGAGACCGACGAAAAACATCAGAACGAACCCGCCGGCAGAGCCTGCCTCAGATACCATCACAATTCCCATGATGAAGCTGATCAAAAACGTCAGCACGGCAGAAATGATGCCCACGACATATACAATCTTGGAACATAAGGTTAAGGAGCTGGAATGCGTGCATCCGTCCAGCTCGGATTTAAAAAGATGTCTATTCATAGAAGAGCCTCTCTTTCATTTTTTCTTTCATAATATCACAAAATGAGATATTTGTCAATATCTCAAAACGAGATTTCATATAATAATCCTGATAGGTGGTGATATTGTGCGATTGAAGGATCTGAGAGAGGATATGGATCTCACGCAAAGTGAGATCGCGGCGTATTTGCATATCAAGCAAAACACGTATTCGCAATACGAGAACGGGCAGCGGCAAATTCCCCTTGAATTGCTGATCGCGCTGGCAAAATATTATAAAACCTCCACCGATTATTTACTGGGATTGACGGATGTGAAAAAACCGTATCCCTATAAGTAAAACAGGTCACCTTGCGGTGACCTGTTTTTGCTTTTAAAGTGTTTCGCCTTTCTTGCAAGCAATATGGCTACTTGCCCTTCCTTTTCTTCAAAAGGTTTTGGGTGGGGGTACGGGGGGGCCCTTTTGTCAAAAGGGCGCCCCCGTCATTCAAAACAACTTAAATCCGTCAATCTCTCCGCGGCAGATGGCGCCGAAGATGCGGTGACGCAAGCCCTTATGTTGACGTTCGAGCGTATCAAGGAGCTTTTTCATTTCCTCGCGCTCGGTGTGTCCGTCAGCAGGGCAGGGGGATTTCACCACGGGCAGCTTTTCCCGATTGGCAAAATACCGCACGTCCTTTTCCGGCATATACAAAAGCGGTCGGATCAGGGTGATGTCCGCACGGGACAGGTAGGTCACGGGCTGGAAGCAGCCGATGCGTCCCTCGTGGAACAGATTGAGCATAAAGGTCTCCACCACGTCATCGAAGTGGTGTCCGAAGGCGATCTTGTTGCACCCCAGCTCCTTGGCGGTGCTGTGGAGCACGCCGCGGCGCATTTTGGCGCACAGCGAGCAAGGATTTTTCTCCTTGCGGATGTCAAAGATGATCTGGGCGATCTCGGTTTTCTTAACGTGATAGGGCACGTTCAGCTCGCGGCAGAGTGCCTCGATAGCGGAATAATCCACCCCGTCAAAGCCCATATCGACGGTAAGAGCCACCAGCTCAAACTTTTTGGGGTAAAAATGGCGCAATCCGGCAAGCCCCGCCAGCAGCGCCAGCGAGTCCTTGCCGCCCGAGATGCCGACGCAGATGCGGTCGCCATCGTGTATCATTTCAAAATCGTCCACCGCGCGGCGGACGTAGCTTAAAAGGCGTCTGGTGTCCATCAGGGCTGCATCTCCAAAAGCTTTTCCACCATCATCTCGCCCGCCTCGGGCACAAGACAGCTGTGGTGGCACAGCGAGGTTTCGTAAAGGTCGCAATCCGTCTCGAACGCGCGCTTCGTGGGTACGTAGCCGCAATAGCTGTTGCAGTTTTCCACCACCATTATGTGGGGGGCGGCGGTACGTGCCTTGATCTGTTTGCCAAAGTCCACGAAGATCTCGCCGGGGAAGAAATAAAACGCCACGTTACCAAGCTTCACGGTCTGCATCCAAAGAGATTTTTCGGTATCCTTGACCGTTATCTGATAATACACCAGATTGCGCAGGCGCATCTCGTCGCCCATAGCGGCAAGCTCTGCTACGCGTGCGCGATACTCCGCTTTTGCCATCTGACGGGTGGGAACGGTGAGCAGCTCCTTTTTCACGGTGAGCGTATCTGTTACCACGGGCACGGCGGTAAGCAGCGCCTCCATCACCTTTTGTGCAAGCGCCGTTCCGATCTCTACGTTGGTGGGCAGAGGCATTTTATGTGCGGTGTTGACGTGATTGATATCACCGCAGGGGGCGAGCAGGAATACGCACACAAAGTCGGGACCGTATACCTTTTTCAGCTCCTTTTCCAGTGTGGAGGCATAGTCGCCCGTGTACGCCTTCGGTTTGCGCTGGAGCTCCGAGCCGCAGCACTGGTGTAACGAGTAATTAACGATGGCACCCACGGGGGTGTCGCCGTGCTTGAACAGCATCACGTTGACCGAGGGATCAATCTCGGAGAGCATATGGTCGATCTCCTCGTTTCTCCTGTTGAAGGTGACGCCCACACCGCGTTTTAAGAAATAGTCGCGGCAGAAGGAATAGCCGTAAAGCTCGGAGGAGC
>JAZRFS010000115.1:0-13375 GCA_045643765.1 Eubacteriales bacterium | reverse complement strand
TGGCAGCACGGCTCCTTCGTCGGCTCCATCATGGCTTCCGAGACCACCGCAGCAGCTGCAGGTGCCGTCGGCGTTGTTCGCCGCGACCCCATGGCTATGCGTCCCTTCGTTGGCTACAACATGGGCGACTACTTCCAGCATTGGCTTGACATGGGCAAGAAGATCCCCAATCCTCCTGCAATCTTCCACGTCAACTGGTTCCGCACCGATGACGAAGGCCACTTCATCTGGCCCGGCTTCGGCGACAATATGCGCGTCCTTCTTTGGATCCTCGCCCGTTGCGAGGGTAAGGTTGACGCCGTAGAGACCGCTATCGGTTATATCCCCAAGGCTGAGGATATCAACATCGAGGGTCTTGAGGACGTTACCCTTGACACCATCAAGGATCTGCTCTCTGTTGATGTTGCTTCCTGGAAGGAAGACATCACCAACATCAAGGAATTCTACGCACAGGTCGGCGACCACGTTCCCGCTACTATGTACGAGGAGCTTGCCGCTCTTGAGAAGCGCCTTGGCTAATTAAAAACAAACAAAAAATCTCCTTGCCAAAGGGCAAGGAGATTTTTTTGTTATTTCGTTACGCGGATCGCGTCAAATTCAAAGGGCGTATCGCTGTCGCTTACCACGTAAAGTGTGTGAATACCGCCGTACAGATCGAGCGAAGCAAACAGTAGCGCACAGTTTTCAACCTCCGCACCATCCTCGCACACCTCACCGGAGAAGACACCATCAATATAGACTTTTGCTTTGCCGTTACCGGGGCGCTTATTGCCATAAAGCGACACCGTGCTTCCCTCAAAATAAGTAAAGAAAGCGCTACCTTTCTCAATTGCAACGTGGTAATCGCTCTCATAGGAGCCGAGTGCTGTGTGGGTTTGCGCATCGCGCATCAGGAAGGTGTATTTCCACGCGCCCTCATAGCGCAACCGCTTATCCGAATCGTTCATCCATTCCACGCGCGGTGCGTTTTCGGCAATTTTTCTCTCAAAGCGGATCACGCTGTCCACCTTGTCAAATTCACCGCTCAAACGCAGAATATATCCATCATCAAGGCGTTCAAAGCCAATGACCTTCAATCCTTCGCAAAGCGAAACGGGCGCGGAAAGCGTGGCGCCGTCAGCAGCAAGCGGAAGCTTGACAAGATCCCCTTCGGGGCGCGCTAACAGGTGCAGATACGCATATTTTCCGTCTGCGGAGGTCATAAAACAGCGATAAGAGCGTTTCTCCATTGTATCGCCCGAGATTGTGGGATAGCTTGTAGAAGGCACGGCGTCCAGCACGCTTTCCTTTCTTGCGCGCATCAGTGCGCCAAGCTCCTGCATGAATTCCACAACACCGACAGGAAACAGATTTCCCTCGCAATAAGGGCCGCTGGCAAGGCAAACACCGCCGCCCTCCGTGCAGGAAGCATTGAAAATGGCGAATTGCGCCATCTGCGCAACGCTTGTATTTCGGGTGTCCGCACCGCGCGGTGCATCACAAGGCCACCAGCCGCCCTCAAACGGGCAGATCGCAAGCGATTTTTTCGCGGCAGGGATCGTACTTGTGTCCTGCCAACGATCCTCCTCGAAACCGAAATACCCCTCCGGCATCTCAAAATCGTCTGAGAACAGATACCCGAAATGGTTCTGGATCATACAGATTTGAGGATTTTTGCGCTTGATCGTGTTGCGAAGGCGCGTATAGTCGATGACCTGCAACGTATTTTCGTATTTCTCGCTCTTTTTACTGTACGGCCCCGTGCCATCTGTATAAATGCCGCTTAATTTGTCGCCGTAGCGCTCCAGCACCTCGTCATAAAGCGCCAGCACGTACTCGTTCCATTTGGCATAATCAAAGGTTTCGGCATCGGGTCTGTCCCCTTCTATATGCGCTCCCCAGCCGCAAGCAAGCTTATCTTCTGCGGAAAAATCGTGTCCGTCACGCGGGTGGGTGTAAAGGAGCATATCGATCCCTCTTGCCGTGATCGCGTCCACGATCTCGCCAAGCAAGTCACGCGTGGGCAGCTTTACACCGCGATATTTTTCGGTTACGGCACTGGGATACAGCGGCAGCATTTTTGCATGCCACGCGGTAAAGATCAGATATTCCACGCCCATGGAAGCAACGGCGTCGGCAAATCCGTTCACGTCGAAGCCGTTTACGGCGTCCTCAAAGGATCTCGGTGCGGTGCCATCGGCATTTCTGCAAAGTCCGTGCACAAAATGCACGAAAAAGCCGTATTTCCGTTTTTGAAAAGAAAATTCCATCAGATCCTCCTTTTTCGTCAACAGAAGAGCATTTTATTTTACGCTGCAATAATGCGGAAACGCGTTGAGAAATTCCTCGTCGGAGAGTGTTTTGCTATTTTTCGTCCACGGCATGACCGTTTCGCGGGCGAATTTGGCGGCGGCGAGATAAACATTCAGCTTTTCCGCTACCTTTTCGGGGGTAAGCGTTGCGGGATCCTCGCCCTTGAGGATCAGATCAAAGCCCGCAGCGGTAAGAATATTCCCTGCTTCGTACGCCTCCACCATTCTCTCATTATTCACACCGCCCGTGATAAAGGTCGGACAGTAATTAAAGGTGGGGGCAGCGTGCAACTTTTTGGAAAACGAGAAATCGGGACCGCAGACCTTGATGACCGTAGCGCCGTGGCTCATCTGGCGAAGCGCTTCACCGCTTGTTTCCGCAGTGGGGATCATCAGGTGGGACGCGCGATATTTTTCCAGCGTTTCGTCGGAATACGGCAGCATCGACACAAAGCCGTCTACAAAGGGCGCAAGCTCGCCCACTGTAAGGAGCTGCGGGTGCTTTTCGCGCATCTGCGCGACGATCGCGTCGCAGTCCAGCGTGCTACCCACGTAGATCACGTGGTCGGGATAGCGATTTTTCAAGGTGGGGATCACCTTGTGCGCGTCGGGGCGGCGCAACGTGTACTCCAGAACGGTCACACCTGCCAGTTCGCAACCGGCAAGCAGTGTTTCGGTATCAAAATTATCCTTCACGAAGATCGGCACGAAGGCCTGCTCGAAGGTTTGACGAAATTTGGCAAGTAAGTTGTTTTTCATTACAAATTCTCTCTTTCCCTGCGTTTTTCCAGCAGTTCTATGATCAAAATCACGTTTCTGATGATATGGTACGGGTCTTTTACGGGCAGAGCGACCACCTTTTCCTGCGGCTTGCCCTCGCGCGTGCGGATCTGGATCCACTCACCGATATTTTTGTCGGGATTGGGAAAGGTGGCAAAGACATAATCGAATATTTTTTCAAACCAAGCAAGAAATTCCGCGTCCCCTGTGCGGTCAAAAAGCAACAGTGTGGTATACAGCGCCTCGGAATGCACCCACCACAGCTTGCTGCCCCAATCGTCCAACACAAGCTTCATCTGCGGCTCGTCTGCGGCATCGCCGAGATCCCCCTGCATGCCCTCCTCGCCGTTCACCTTGACAAAGTGGTAAAAACCGCCGTATTTTTTGTCCCAGCCCGTTTCAAGTGTTCGTTTGGCAATCGCACAAATGCGATCCGCATTACAAAAATCGCCTAAGATCTCTGCCGCCTCCAGCTGGAACCACATATCCTCGATCACGTGACCGGGATTGATATGTTGGCCGAACAGATCATTCGAAAAATCACCGTCGGCAAGCTTGAATTCGTGCACAAGATCATTTTTGTCCGCAAAGATCTCAAACACCTCGCGATGGCATTTTGCGATGCGCTCTTTTTGCTTTTGCGCCTCGGTGGGATCAAATTTCACCGCCGCCTTGTAAAGCTCACAGCACACGTTGGTGAGGATCATCGGCTTGGAGTGTGCCACGTATTTCGGCGAGAGCGGATACGGAAGCGTGCGGTAATTTCCGCTTTGATAGCGCTCCCAAACCGAGTTACCAAGCGCTTTTGCAAACTCCCACGCCTCTATATCACCCGTGGCGACAGCGTAGGCGGCAAAGCCCATCACTACGAAGCAATCTGCAAAGATGCTCATATCCAGCTCTTCAAAATCCCCCACACGCTTCGGCGTGCCGTCCGCGTGCGCAAGGAATACACAGCGCAGATCATCGGGGGCGATCAGCACGTGCTTTTTGAGAAAATCCCGTCCGCTTTTGGCGTATTGCAAAAAGCGCGCGCGCTGCGTTTCGTCAAACAGCTCCGTCTTTGCCATCGCCAGCTTGGAAAAGGTCCAAAGAAATCTTCCCTGCGACCAGGTGTACTTATCCGTGGCCACAAGGCACGATCCGTCATTACAAAAACAGTTCAGATAACCGCCATGCTCTGTATCCAGGCAGCGCGGCAACCAGAAGGACAGTAAATTGTCCGTAAGTTCTTTTTTGAAGTGCGTAAGATACGCACACGTGTCAAAGGATTTCATTGGGTGACCTCCCTTTTCATTCTGAGTTTATTATAGCACATTCCCACCGCTTTTTCAATTTCTATTTTAATATTTTATATTACAAAAGAAGCTCTCTGCTGTTGCAGAGAGCTTCTTTCACTCATCATTGTTTGACATTTGTCACGGTCGTGATATGCCCATCGCAGGAATAGATGTGCGGCACAAAGCGCTCGCCGTCGAAATATGCCACGGAATACGCGGCATTGGTGGGAAACGGGATTTTGTCGCTTGCCGTTGCCAGCTCCTCACCGCAGATCATCGCCCAAAATACGCGGATCACACCGCCGTGGCTGGCGACCAGCACCGTCTTACCCTTGTTTTCCTTTGCAATGCGCGTGACGGCTTGCAAAAAGCGCTCACCGCTTTCGGGTACCGTTTCCCCACCGGGGAATGCAAAGGTCATAAAGTTATTGCGAAAGCCGCCGAAATATTGCTCAGGCTCGTTTTGTTGCAGATCGGCAAAGGGACGGCTTTCCCAGTCACCACAATGCGTTTCACGCAAGTCCTTGATGGGAATGACGTCAAGTCCGCGGCGCGTCGCGTGAGGTGTAGCCGTCTGCATCGCGCGCGTAAGGTCGCTGGAATAGACCGCATCAATCTGCTCGTCTGCGAGTGCGTCTGCGGTCTGCTCGGCTTGCGCCAGCCCCAGATCGGTCAGCGCAAAATCTCCCTGCCCCACAAGGATACCGAGCTTATTGGTTTCGCTTTCCCCGTGGCGCACGATAATGATCTTGGTCATACGCTGATCAGTCGCAGTTTTCCCAGTTGTGGTAGACGTTCATCACGTCGTCATCCTCTTCCAGCATCTCAATGAGAAGCCCCATAAACTTGAGGTCATCTGCCTCGCTCAAGGTCACGGAGTTGGAAGCGATTTTGTCCTTCTCGGCGGAGAGAATGGGATAGCCCGCGGCCTCCAGCGCCTCCTTCACGGCGTAAAGATCCTCCACCACGGTGTAGATCTCAAACACGCCCTCGCCGGCGGCAAAGTCCTCGGCACCGCTCTCAAGAGCGGTTTCCATCAGCTCGTCCTCTGCGATATCGCCATCCTCGTTGTTCACGATGATCACGCCCTTGTCCTCAAACATAAAGGACACGCAACCGGAGGTACCCATATTGCCGTGATACTTGTTGAAGTAGGAGCGCACGTTGCCTGCGGTACGGTTGCGGTTGTCGGTGGTGGTCTCCACGATCACGGCAACGCCGCCGGGGCCGTAGCCCTCGTAAGTAATTTCCTCGTAATCCTCGCCTGTAGCGCCCATCGCCTTCTTGATGATACGGTCGATGTTGTCGTTGGGGACGTTGTTGGATTTTGCGTTCTGAATAAGGTCGCGCAGCTTGGAGTTGGAGGTGGGATCTCCGCCGCCCGCCTTAACGGCTACGGCGATCTCCTTGCCGATCTTGGTGAACACCTTCGCCTTTTGTGCGTCGGTCTTTTCTTTCTTGTGCTTAATGTTAGCCCATTTGCTATGTCCGGACATACTTTTTATTCTCCTTAAATTTTTTCCATGGTCTTCAGGCAGATCAACGGGAAGGCGTTGCCAAGCACGATGTTGGCAGCCTTCGTGATCGCCACGCGCGTCGCGCGTACTCCCTCGTCCTCGGCATTGAGGATCGGGCAGTTGTGGTAGAAGCGGTTGAACGCGGCGGCCACGTCCAAAATATAACGGGTGATGACCGAGGGCTCAAAGTCCTGGATCGCGCTTTGCACGCGCTCCGGGAACTTGGCAAGCACCTTGAGCAGCGCAGCCTCGTCGCGCTCGGTGATCTTGAACTCGCCCGTCTGCTCGCCCGCACGGCGCAGCACCGCACAGGTGCGCGCATAGGTGTACTGGGCGTAGGGACCCGTGTTGCCGTCGAAGTTGAGGGCGTCCTCCATCACGAAGTTAATATCCTTGATGCGGCTGTTAGAAAGATAGTAGAACACGATCGCACCAACGCCAACGGCCTCTGCGATCTCTTCTTTGTTCTCGAGATTGGGGTTCTTCTCGTTCATAATGGCGCTGACCTCCTCGATCGCGGCCTTGAACAAGTCCTTGAGCAGCACTACGTTACCCGTTCTGGTCGCCAGCTTCGCGCCGTTGATGCTCACGGTGCCGTAGGGCACGTGCACGAGCTGATCGTGCCAGGGGTAGCCCATCATCTCCACGACCTTGAACCACTGGGCAAAGTGCAAGCTCTGGCCCGCGGAGGTCACGTAGATGGCCTTATCAAAGTTGTACTCGTTCTTACGGTACACGGCAGCGGCAATGTCACGCGTCGGATAAAGCGTAGAGCCGTCGCGCTTGAGGATAAGGCAAGGAGGCATGTTGTAGTCGGCAAGATCCACGATGGAAGCGCCGTCGTCGATCTTCAAAAGGCCCATATCGCGCAGCTTTTGCACCTGTGCGGGCATTTTATCGGTATAGAAGCTCTCGCCCTTGTAGCTGTCAAATTCAATGCCGAGCTGCTTGTAGGTCTTCTGATACTCCTCCAAGCTGATCTCGATAAACCACTTCCAGAGTGCGAGGTTTTCCTCATCGCCAAGCTCCAGCTTGCGGAATTCGGCGCGCGCCTCGTCGCCCAAAGCGGGATCGGCGGGAATGCCCTTTTCTTCGCTACCCGAAATGGCGTTGTTGATGCGCACGTAAAGCTCGACGAGCTTGTCGATGCCGCCCTGTTTGATCTGCTCGCGGTCGCCCCACTTCTTGTAGGCAACGATCAGCTTACCGAACTGGGTACCCCAGTCGCCGAGGTAGTTGATGCCCACGCAATCGTAGCCCACGAATTCGTGCAGCTTCTTTAAGGAATGACCGATCACGGTGGTGCCAAGATGGCCGATGTGGAAGGGCTTTGCCACGTTGGGGGAGGAGTAGTCCAGCACAACCGTCTTGCCCTTTCCCTCCTCCGAGCCGCCGTAGCGGGTGTTCTTTTCAAAAATCTCGCCCATCACGCCGTCTAACAGATATTGGTTAGAAACAGTGATGTTGAGGTAACCGTTCACGGCCTCGGCATGCTCGACACACTCAAGCCCCGTAAGGCACTCGCAAAGCGCAGCGGCAATCTGTACGGGAGCTTTGCGCAGCGTGCGGGAAAGTTTGAAGCAAGGCAGTGCCAGGTCGCCCATCGTGTCGTCGGGCGGATATTCCAGCATCAGGGCAAGCTCACCCTCGGAAAGTGCGTCGGGCGCGCCGAGAGCGGCGATACCGCCGGCAAGGGCGGCTGCAATTTTTTTCTTAATCGTCAGCATAATGATCCTCTTTTATGACAATTTATTGATTTCAAACTCATTCTCCCGCTACGGACAGTCCGCGAACGAGAATATCGGGGGCGGCGATCGCCGATCTTGCGGGAGAACCCATCTCCACGTTGCTTGCCACGCCGTCGATCGCCTTCAAAAGCTCAAAGAAATTACCGGCCACAGTAAAGCTGTGTACGGGGCGCGTCAGCTTACCGCCTTCCACAAGGAAGCCAGCGCTTTCGATGGAAAAATCGCCCGTGACGGCATTTGCGCCCGAATGCAGGCCCTTCATCTCGGTCACGTAAAGACCGTCACCCATGCGGGCGATCAGCTCCTCGCGCGTTTCCTCTCCCGCCTCAATGCGCAGGCAGTAGGGCGCAACGGAAACGGGATCGGCATAGCCGCGTGCGGCGTTGCCGGTGGTCGTGACACCTGCTTTTCTGGCGTTGGTGAGGTCATAAAGCAAGGTTTTGAGTACGCCTCGCTCAACAAGCGTCTTTTCCTTTGTGGGAACGCCCTCGGCATCAAACGCGCACTTCACGGGATTTTCCGCAAAGAAGGGATCGTCCACAAGCGTCAGCTTATCCGAGGCAATCTGCTCGCCTTCCTTACCCTTGAGCAGCGAAAGTCCCTGCAAGGCGGCCTTGCCGCTGAAAATGCTGCTGTATGCACTAAGCAAGGAGCGCACGCGGCGGCGATCGAAGATCACGTCATATTTCCCTGTTTTCACGGTGGTGGCGCCAAGACGGGCGATCGCCTCATCGGTGGCTTGCTTCACAATATCCGTGTCGGTATCCAGTGTTTGCGCCATCGCAGAGCCGAAGGAGGGCTCCTTGCCGTCGTGAATGACGGGCTCAACGTAGGTCATCACCGTACCGAAGGAGTGGGAAAGCTCCACCCCTTTGGAGTTGGCATAGGCAACGGTTACGCGCGTTGCGCCTGCCGCAGAGCAGGTGCCATCCGTCATCATAGAAGATGCCGCATACATCTGTGCTTGCAGCTCCATCGTCACGCGACGCAGTTCCGCGACACCGGGGAAAGCCGGCAGCTCACGCCCCAGTATACGGTAGCTTTCTGCGGGGGCACCCTCAAAGAAGATCGGTGCTTCCTCGTTTTCAATCACAGCGGCATTTGCCACGGCGTGTGCTACGAGGTGCTCCAGCTTGCCTTCCTCGATATACTGCGTGGCGGCAGCACCAAGCTTACCGTCCACGGCACAGCGGAAGCAAAGACCGCCCGACGTGCCGGACGAGCAGGAATTCGGCTGATTATTTACCGCCTCAGCACTCTGTTCCTCCGTCATACGGTAATAGACATCATATTCGGTAAGACCCGCGTGTTGCGCGGCGTCGAACAAAATTTCTTTTATTTTCTGAAATCTCATGATCTGCCTCCTACCGTGATACTCTTTACGCGGATGAGGGGCTGCCCCACATCGGTGGGCACGCTACCGCTCGACGAGCCGCATACGCCCTGCCCCGTTGTCATGTTCTGACCGACCATATCAATATCCCGGAGGATTTGGGCACCCGTTCCAATAAGCGAAGCACCTCTCACAGGCTCGCAAATCTTGCCGTTGCGCACGATATATCCCTCCTTCACGGAGAAGTTGAACTCGCCCGTGAGGGGATTGACCGAGCCACCGCCCATTGCTTTGGCGTAAAGACCGTATTCCATCGAGGCAATGATATCCTCGTTTTTATCGGGACCGTTCGCGATAAAGGTATTCGTCATACGGGAGGTAGGCTCATAGGTGTAATTTTCACGACGGCTGTTGCCCGTCATCGGGAGCCCCATACGGCGGGAGCCGAGGCGGTCCACCATATAATTTTTCAAAATGCCGTTTTCGATCAGCACGTTGCGCTGCGAGGGGTTTCCTTCATCGTCAATACCAAACGAGCCCCACGCACCGGGAATGGTACCGTCGTCGATCGCAGTGACCTTGGGGTTTGCGATCTGCTGACCGAGCTTGCCTGCCATTTCAGATGCACCGATACCCACGGACGTTGCCTCTAACGAATGTCCGCACGCCTCGTGGAAAATAACGCCGCCGAAGCCATTTTCAATGGCTACCGTCATTTTGCCTGCGGGACAATAATCCGCGCGCAGATTGACAAGCGCCTGATCGGCGGCTTTTTTGCCGATTTCGGCGGGAGAGATTCTGTCAAACAGCTCAATGCCCTTGCCCGCACCGGGACCAAAGAAGCCGGACTGGTTTTCACCCGCATCAGACGCCACGGCATTGACGACAAGGCGCGTACGCACCTTGCGGTCGTCGGCAATAAGTCCCTCTGTATTCGCCACCATAAAGCAGCGGTTCACATCTGCATACGTACCCTGCACCTGCGAGATCTTGTCGCTTGTATTTCGTGCAGCATCGCACGCCTCGCGCAAAAGATCCGCTTTTGCCTTGGCGGATACGTCACCCGGCTCGTTCAGGATCTCATCTGCGGGAACCACAGCCTTCACAAGCTCGGGGAGCTTGAACGCCTTTTCCTTGTCCCCCACGGCGCCCGCCACGGCGGCGGCACACTGCAAAAGACCCTTGCGGGTGGTGTCACAGGTGGAGGCATAATAGGTATTCGTGCCGCAGAAGGCGCGAATGCCCACGCCGCAGATCAGAAGATCCTTCACAGCGTCAATTTTGCCATCTACAAACTGCAGCTGATAGGAGCGCTCCTGCTCGGCAAACATTTCCGCGAAATCAGCTCCCGTGGAAACCGCGATACCAAGCAGTTCCTCTATCATCGCTTTCGTAATCATAATCTATCTCCTTAATGGGAAGTTTTGGGGATATTTTTTCCTTCTTCTTTCCTCGTTATACTCAATCGGAAAGACGCTCGCCGAGGATCGTGCGGTACTTCTGGTAAAAGCTTTCAAAGTAGCCGCCGTCCAGCGCGTCGCGGATCTTTTGCGTCAGATCGTTGTAGAAATACAGGTTGTGCGTGACCGCAAGGCGCATACCGAGCGACTCCTTGGCCTTAAGCAGATGGCGCAGGTAGGAGCGCGAGTAATTCTTGCAGGTCGGGCACTGGCACCCGGGATCGATCGGACGGTCGTCACGGGCGTATTTTTCGTTCATCAGCGTGATCTTACCGTGCCAGGTGAAAAGACTTCCGTGGCGCGCGTTGCGGGAAGGCATCACGCAGTCAAAGAAGTCCACGCCGCGGTGCACCGCCTCCAGAATATTGCAGGGCGTGCCCACGCCCATCAGGTAGCGGGGCTTGTGCTCGGGCATGTGCGGCTCTACCACGTCGATGATGCGATACATCTCGTCGGTTGCCTCGCCTACGGCAAGACCGCCGATGGCGTAGCCGTCAAGGTCAAGCTCTGCGATCTGCTTCATGTGCTGCACGCGCAGATCCTCGTAGGTGCCGCCCTGGTTGATGCCGAACAGCATCTGGTGCTTGTTGATGGTATCGGGGAGCGCGTTGAGGCGTGCCATTTCGTCCTTACAACGAACCAGCCAGCGGTAGGTGCGCTCGATGGATTTTTTTACGTAATCGTAGGGCGCGGGGTTCTCCACACACTCGTCAAACGCCATCGCGATGGTGGAGGCGAGGTTGGATTGGATCTGCATGCTCTCCTCGGGGCCCATGAAAATGCGCTTGCCGTCCACGTGAGAGGCGAAATGCACGCCCTCCTCGGTGATCTTGCGCAGCGAGGACAGCGAAAACACCTGAAATCCGCCACTGTCAGTAAGGATCGGGCGCTTCCAGTTCATAAACTTGTGAAGACCGCCCATATCGCGGATCAGTGCGTCACCGGGACGCACGTGCAGATGGTAGGTATTGGAAAGCTCAACCTGACAGTTGATCTGCTCCAGCTCCACCGTAGAGACACCGCCCTTGATGGCGGCGCAGGTGCCCACGTTCATAAACACGGGCGTCTGAATGTCACCGTGGACGGTATGCAGCACGCCGCGGCGCGCGCGCCCGTCCTTGGCTTTCAGTTCAAAATTAGACATTGAAAATTCCTTTCGCGACCGAGAGCACAGCTCGGCACATTTTTATCTTACGTTTCTCAGGACCGTCTGAACTGGCGGTCAATGTTCGCGTGTGAAAGTGTCATCGCCACGGGTCTGCCGTGCGGACACACCGTAATATCGGGGATCTCGAAAAGCTTTTTCACCAGCTCCTCGTTGTATTCGGGGGGATATTCTCTGCCCCCCTTGATGGCTGCCTTGCAGGCGGCCTGATACAGCGCCTTTTCAAACAGCAGATCGCGTGCGAGCGTCACGTCTGCGGTGCCGTTTCCAAGATCTGCTGCAAGCGTGCCGAGGAAGGCACTCGCAGCGGCGGCGGAAAGCTCGGCGGGGATCTCATTTACCAGCGCGGTATTGCCGTGTGCCGAGAAGCCAAATCCGATCTTTTCAAGCTCCGCGCGGTATTCCTCCAGTGTGGCAATATCCGCGGCAGAGAGCGACAGCTCAATGGGGATCATCATCATCTGCGAGGCGTTTTTGTGCGCCTTCAGCTTCTTTTTGAGATTTTCAAACAGCACTCTCTCGTGCGCGGCGTGCTTGTCGATCAGCAAGAGCTTATCTCCCTGCTCTACGATGATATAGCAGTGGAACGCCTCGCCAATGATACGCCAGGGCTCAACCGTCACGACCTCGGGCGCGGGCGTTTGCTCGGTGATGCGCACAGGTGCTTCGGGAGCAGAAGCGGTCACGGGAGCGGGCTCGACAACAGGGGCGCTTACAGGCGCGGACACCGTTTTTTCCTCGGTGCGCGCAAGATTTTCCATCGCGCTTGCGGCAATCGGATTTTTCGGCACGACCGCAGCTGCGGCGCGCTCAAGATTTGGCATCGGGATAGGCTCGGCACGCGGTGCCTCTACGCGCGTATAGGGCGTAGGGGCGCTTGCGGCATAGCCGCGCATTCTGTCGGTATAGTCGGCGGCGCTCATGCGCTCAAAGGGCTTTACGGGGGGCTGTACCGGCTTTGTATCGATACTGATCTGCTCTGCCTTTCCCTGCTCTACGGGAACGAAGGCATGCACGGGATGCGGCACAGGCGTGCCCTTGCCCAGCGTCATATCGGGGCGGGCTACGTTTGCCTCCAGTGCGGCGCGTACGGTGTAATACACCGCCTCAAAAACGGGCTTTTCGTTGGAGAATTTGACCTCCAGCTTAGCGGGATGGACGTTGACATCCACCGCCTCGGGGGCTATTTTGATATTCAGCACGCAGCACGGAAATTTTTCGGGCGCGATGAAGGAGGTATACGCCTGCTCCAGCGCGGCGCTTGCCGTGCGCGAGTTGATGTAGCGTCCGTTGATGAAAAAGTTCTGATAATTGCGCTTGGGTCGGGCGTTGTCGGGACGGCAGACATAACCGTCTACCGCGATGGCATCGCCTGTCACGCTTTTCACGGGGATCATCTTTTTGACGAAATCGCGACCGAATACGGCGTACATCGCGCTTTCCAAGGTGCCGTCCCCCGCCGTGTCAAGGCGAAGATTGCCGTCCACGATAAGTCGAATGGCGATCTCAGGATGCGACAGCGCAATCTTTTCCACATAGGTGGTCACAGCCGTGGTTTCCGCGACGTCCTTTTTGAGGAATTTGCGGCGCGCGGGCACGTTGGCAAAGAGATTTTCCACAATGACCGTAGTGCCGACGGGCGCGCCCTGCTCGACGATCTCACTCACCTCACCGGCGGAGGAAACCAGCATACTGCCGTATTCTCTGTCCTTGGTGCGCGTGATGATGCGCAGGTCGGACACCGCCGCGATGGCGGCAAGCGCTTCACCGCGGAAACCGAGCGTTAAAATACCGTCCAGAT
>JAZRFS010000114.1:0-16421 GCA_045643765.1 Eubacteriales bacterium | reverse complement strand
CCTGCGGATCTTGCGATCGGTGCAACGCCGAGCAACCACAGCGAGTACCGCATGGCGCGTGCCGCGGTGCTTTACCGTGACGTGCTGCGCGCGCAGTACGGCGATGCCGCAGACCGCGTGCTGTTTGCCGAGGCATTTGAGATTTCGGAGTACGGCAAGCAACCGAAAAAGGGCGAGCTTGCAGAGCTGTTCCCCCTGTAACGGTGTCGCTATTTACCAAGAAAATATCCTGTTTCGCACTTGCGCGCTGCCGCGTTTTGCGGTATAATCAAAGAAAAGAAGGGGAAATCCCCTTGCCGAGAACACACAAAAAGGAGAAGCGGTTATGAAATTCAGAGAGCTTTGCTGGCTTTGGGGACATCCCGAGGGACGCTATAACGGTCTGTGGGGGAACAGAAAGGTTTCCCGTATGACGCCGATGGAATGCTGCAGCTATCTTGGCATCTGCAACACCTTTATGGTGCCGGTCGAGATCGACGTCAATCGCCGTCAGTATAACAAATCCTTCAAAAGATTGCAGCGTGTGGGCTGGGAGTGCAATCACTCCGCCACCGATGAAAACAGTCTGCAGCAGGTATTGGAGGAGGCGAGAGAATTCCCGAACATCAACTGCGTGGTCTTTGTCGATTTCCGCGGCACGGAGGGCGGCTTCCCCTTTGAAAATCTGACCAAGGCGATCGACCGCTTCCACAACAACGACGTGCGCCCCTTGGACGTGTGGATGGTGCTTTACACCAATCAGTTCGGCAAGGATGCCGAAGCGGACGCGAAGTTCCAACCCTATATGGACGCCTTTGACGGCGTCATTATGTGGACGTGGGAGGAAAAGGACGCGAAGCTGATCCCCGAGAAGTTCGAGATCTTCAAAAAGCAGACGCCGAACACGCGCCGTATGTTCGGACTTTACCTGTGGAACTTTGGCGAGAGCAAGCCCGCCACCGCCGAGTGGGTGAAATTCCAGCTGGAGTATTGCTACGATAAGATCATGAAGGGCGAGGCCGAGGGCGTGGTCTTCCACACCAACACGATGGCCGATCTTGACCTGGAGGCCTACGACGT
The DNA here is from genome assembly GCA_045643765.1 of Eubacteriales bacterium. Lineage (GTDB taxonomy): Bacteria > Bacillota > Clostridia > Oscillospirales > CAG-272 > Firm-07. Next base: position 15,362 of record JAZRFS010000114.1, on the reverse strand, counting down.
GGCGTGCGCGTTTATGGACGAGCACGGCGACGACGAGGTCGCTTGGATGAAATAAGAAAAAGAGCGCGCATAAAATGCGCGCTCTTTTTTTGTTTTGGTGACCCCAGCGGGAGATCGATTTATTTGGCGGCAAGCCACCAAATGGAAAAGCGCTCCGCAGTGCGGTGTGACAGGGAAAGGTAATTTCGCTTTTCAGGGTTCGCTTCCGCGCGAGAGCTCGCAAAAACGAAAAAGCACCACAAAGTGGTGCTTTCCTGTTTTTGGTGACCCCAGCGGGAATCGAACCCACGATTGCGCCGTGAGAGGGCGCCGTCTTAGCCGCTTGACCATGGGGCCTTATCGAGTACTTGCATATTATATCACAAAGGGCGGGGGAATGTCAAGCCCTTTTTTGAATTTTTTTAAAAATTTTTTTGTGTGAAAAAATTAACAAAATCGTGACAAAAAAACTTGTGAAAAAACTTGCCAAATCTGTTTACAAGTTGTATAATAAAAATATATGTTGTTTTGAAGGGAAGGAGGGGAACACCGTGCGCGAGATCGGCATCAATCTGGATATCAAGCCCAACGTTTGCGCGATAGAATTTATCACTCAGGCGAAAAAGTTCGGCTTTGACACCGTGTTCACCAACACCCCCGACGAGCGCGGTCTGCACATCATTGCAAACACGTTGGCGGCAAACGGAATGCGTTACGAAACCATTCACGCCCCCTTCGGTCACATCAACGATATCTGGCTTGCAACCGAGAGTGGCGACGTGATGCTGCAGGAGATGATGACGGCGGTCGACCGTTGTCAAACGGCAAACGTTCCCGTGGTTGTGGTGCATCTTTCCTCGGGCAACAACCCGCCGCCGATTTCCGAGATCGGGTTTCTGCGCTACACGCGCCTTGTGGAGTACGCCGCTTTGAAGGGCGTGAAAATCGCCTTCGAAAATCAGCGAAAGCCCGACCGAATTGTGTGGGCGTTTGAAAAATTCGGCAGAATGCCGCACGTTGGTTTTTGCTTTGATTGCGGGCACGAGGGCTGCTTTACCCCCGACGTGCAATTCCTGCCACTTTACGGCGACCGCTTGCTTTGCACGCATCTTCACGACAACGATTGCGTGCGGGACGGCGACCTGCATCTGCTGCCCTTCGACGGGCGCGTTGACTTTGGTCGCGTGGCACGTCAGATCCGCGAAAGCCGCTATCAGGGTTCCTTGACGTTGGAAATCCACGCGGAAAACAGCAACAAATATAACTTTATGACCTTGCAGGCTTTTCTGGAAAGAGCCGCACTTTCCATCAAGCGTTTGCGCTCGATGGTTGATTTTGAAACGCTTTAAAAAGCCGTTTTTTCGGCTTTTTAAAGCGTTTTTTTCTTGCAAAGCGCGACAAAATATGATAAAATGAAATCAGATGAAAGGAGGGGGAGCCGTGTTTTCCTTTTTGCATTTGGGAGATCTGCATCTGGATAGCCCCTTTGCCACGTTTTCGGCGGCGCAGGCAGCCACGCGGCGGGCACGTCAATACGAGGCGCTGGAGGTGCTTTTGCGTGCGGGTGTGGATCGCGGTGCACAGATGGTGCTGATTGCAGGCGATGCATTTGACAACCTCACGTCGCGTGCCGAGGCGGTGGCAAGATTTTTCGGTATTCTGGGCGCATTGCCCGTGCCCGTTGTGATCGCACCCGGCAATCACGATTACTATATACAGGGCGGCTTTTGGGATGCCCCCGCACGTCCGAAGAACGTAAGCGTATTTACCTCACCCACCCTTTCTGCGTTTGATTTCCCCGCGTGGGGCGTAACCGTGTACGGCTATGCCTTTGTGGGGGAGGGCGCAGATGCGGTGGATATCGGACACGCGCAAAATTTGCGCAAGGATCGCGTGAACCTTCTTCTGGCACACGCGGATCTCACGTCACCCCTTTCCGCATATGCGCCGCTTTGCGCGGCGCAGCTGGAGCAATCCGGCTATGCTTACGCGGCGCTTGGGCATATCCACAAGCCCATGCCCGTAAAAAAATACGGTGCCACAACGGCGGCATACAGCGGCTTTTTCGCGGGACGCGGCTTTGACGAGCTTGGCGCGGGACAGGCGCGCCTTGTGGAAATAGAGGGCGAAACGGTACGAGAATACGTGCTGAAAAGCGAGGCGGACACCTTTGAGCGCCGCGTGTTGGACTGTACGGGTGCCAGCAACGGCGAGGAGATCCGCCGTGCCGTCAGTGCCTATCTGCAGACAGAGAGATTTCCGACCCGCACGGCGCTGCGCCTTGTGCTGGAAGGGGACGTTGGCGTAAACTGTTGCGCGGATACGGCGCAGTTGGCAGTGCTTGGCACAGAGTTGGCTCTTTTTGAGGTGCAGGATCGCACCCTACCCCTATACGACGCCGCTTATCTGGAAAAGGCGCCCACCGTGCAGGGGGCGTTTTACCGCGCATTGCTCCCGCGCTTGCAAAGCAAGGATGCCGAGGAGCGCGCGCTCGCGGGCGAGGCGCTGCGCCTGGGGCTTTGCGCCCTTGCGGGACGGGAGGTGTAAGTATGCGGATCTTGAAAATGGAAATTGAGGAATTCGGCAGGATCTGTGACCGCTTGCTTCTTCTGGGAGAGGGCTTTAACCTGATTGAAGGACCGAACGAGTGCGGAAAAAGCACGCTGCTGGCATTTATTCGCTTTGTTTTTTACGGCTTCCCGCGCAAGGCGGGGGCAGATGGTGAGGAACGGGAAAAGCGCCTTTCCTGGCGTACGGGGCGCGCTGCGGGGCGCATTGTTCTGCGCACGGATGCAGGAGATTTTGCGATTTTTCGCAGTGTCGTACGGCAGGGGAATACCGCGCGGGAGAGCTTTTCCGAAACGCTTTCGGTGACGTCGCTTGCAAGCGGCGAGGAGATTTCTTTGCATGGCAAGACCCCGGGGGAATATTTTCTCGGGCTTCCCGCCACGCTGTATGACAGCACCCTTTGCCTGCGCCAGTCGGATGCCGCGCGCGTGAGCGATCCCGCCGTGGGTGATGCACTGAACGAACTGCTTTTTGCGGGGAACGGGGGCGTGGGTGCCGACGTTGCCTTGGAAAAATTGCGCCTTGCCAGAAGGGATCTGCAGCATCTGAAGGGGCGGGGCGGTCGTATTGCGGATCTGGAGGATCGTATTGCCGTTACGCAGGATACGCTGTTGCGTGCCCGCGAGGACAGCGGCGTGCTCAGCACCTTGCGCGCCGACGTGGCGCGTTATCGCACACAGGCAAACGAGCGTCGCCGTGAGCTGGAGGAGGTCACGGCACAGCTGGAAGCGGTATCCGCCGCAGAAACGCTTGCACTGTTTGATCGGGCACATAGCGCGCGAAGTGTGTGTGAGCAGAAAAGATTGAATTACGAAGCGCTCTGCGCCAAAAATCAGGCGATCGGTGATCTGCCCGGCGTGATCGCGAACGTGCGCGAGGCGTTGCGCGAGTATGAGCACGCGAAGGTGGAGGCCTTGCAGGCTTTGCCCGAGCTTACTCGCTTGCGCGCCGTGCATCACGATGAAAAAATGCTGGCGGCGCACGCCCTGTTGACCGAAAAGGGCGGTGCACAAAGCGTACTGGCAGATTTCCGTACGGCACAGAAAAGGAAAAAGAGAGCGCTGAAGGCAACGTGGATCTTTTGGATGATTGCGCTTGTTTTCGCTACCGTTACAGGGCTAATTGCCTCCGGAACCATTGTTCCGTTCCTGATGCTGTTTCTCCCGACCGGGACGTATCTGCCCGGCATTTGCGTGATCGGCATCGGATTTGCTGCGTTGCTTGTATTGATTGCCTTGGGATGCTTATGGCGTGCGTTGCGCTGCGGAAAACGCGCACGCGCGTGGATAAAACGACTTGGCGTGACGGATCCTCGCTTGTTCCGTACGTATCTTGAACAATGCACGACACAGGCGCAGAGCGCCGAGGCGCACCGTATGCTGCTTGCCGAGCTGGAAGGCGTGTATGCCGAAAAAGAGGGGCGCATTGCACGCGCCGAAGCGCGCGTGCGTGAGTGCCTGTTTGACGCAGGGCTTACTGTGCCCCGGGAGCTGGAAGCCATTCCCGCGCTTCTGGCGGAATGTGAGATGCGCTATCGCGGCGCGCAGGAGATGCTTCTGGCGGCGCGGGGCGAATGGGAACGGGCAGCCGCTGCCTATGAGGCGTTGGCAAGATCGTTAGAGGGCAAAAATGAGGCAGAGCTTCGCGCGCGCTTTGCTGGCGCGAGTGCATATGATCCTGAGGAGCTGCGTCGAAAGCAGGCATTTTTGCGCGAAGCACTTGCAGGGCTGGAGAAAAAATGTGCCGAAGCGGAGCGGCGTGAGATCGCGCTGAGCGCTACGGCGAAGGACCCTGCCGCAGGGGAGAGTGAGCTTGCCGCGTTGCGTGCCGAGCATCGCAATGCGACCCGCCGGCTTTCCGCACTGGAAATGGCGCTTTCGGCGATGGATGAGGCCATGCATTCGCTTGGCGAGGGATTGCTCCCGCAGATTTGCGAGCGGGCGTCAGCGCATCTTTGTGCACTGACGGACGGTGCGTATCAAAGAATTTACACGGGTGCCGACCTTGCCCTCAGTCTGGACAGCGACAAGGGGCCCTTGCCGCTTTCGCATTTCAGTGCGGGATGCCGTGATGCGGCACATCTTGCCCTTCGACTGGGGCTGCTGGATACACTGTCGCAGGAGCGCCTGCCGCTTCTTTTTGACGAGGCATTTTCCCGACTTGATGATAGCCGTGCCCGTGCACTGTTACAGCTTTTGTTGGAATACTGCCACGCGGGCGGACAGTGTCTGCTGTTTACCTGTCACAGCCGTGAGGCAGCGTTCCTTGCGGGCGAGGATTTTACGCATTTTGAATTGCAATGAGGGGGAATATGGAATTTTACACGTTTTCTTCTAAAAAGCGCCCCGTGCGTCTTTGCGAGCAAACGCGCCGATTTGCCGCGCGCTCGCTGGACGGAGAATACGGCAAGGAGGCGCGGAAAACGCCCTTCGTGACGTTGGATCATATCGCGGAGTACGATGCACTTTCCTCCATAGAAAAGTACGACGCGGCGCTTTTGGAGATCGTGAAAAACGCCCCGATCCGCATCTGCAAAGAAGAACTTCTTTGCGGTGCGGCTACGTTGGGACACGCAATCTCGCACGCCATGCCCGTGGCGCGCGGCGGCAAGCCTTTCGATGCGGGAACCGGCACAAGCCATCTGACTGTGGACTTTTTTGAGGTGCTGCAGATCGGCATGGACGGCGTGCAAGAGAAGGTGGAGCGGGCGATGACCCGGCATACCGAGCCGCGCCGCGCGGCGTTTTTGCAAAGCTGTCTGCACGCGATCGCATGTATGCGGATCTGGCACGGGCGCTATCTGGATGCGCTGAAAAACCAAAAAGGTATGGAACGGGTGGCGCAAAATCTGCTTCAGGTCCCCTTTCGACCTGCCCGTAATTTTTACGAGGCGGTGCAATGCATCTGGTTTTGCTTCGCCTTTTTACGCCTTGGCGGCGTGTGGCCCGGCATCGGACGCATTGACGTGCTGCTTGGCAAATATCTGAAAAAGGATCTGGCGCAAGGCGTGCTGACGATAGATGAGGCGCGCGAGATCCTGGCACATTTCTTCATCAAGGGATGTGAGTGGATCACAGGCGAGCGCACCGTCAGCGGTGACGCACAGCATTATCAGAACCTGGTGATCGGCGGTATTGACGAGAACGGTGAGGACGTGACGAACGAGGTCACGTATCTTGTTCTGGACATCATTGAGGAAACGGGCATCGGTGATTTCCCCACCACGGTGCGATTGAACAAAAGCACCGACGAGCGACTTTTGCGTCGCGTGGCTGAGGTGATCTCCTTCGGCGGGGGCGTGCTTGCCGTGTACGGTGAGGAGACTGTGCTGAAGGCGCTGGCGGATATGGGGTATCCTGAAAAGGAGGCAAGACGATTTGCCAACGACGGGTGTTGGGAGGTGCAGATCCCCGGCAGAACGTGGTTTACTTATGTTCCCTTTGATGCGCTGGGAATTCTTCAGCAGGTAACCTTGCAGGGACACACGGCGGATTTTGACAGCTTTGAGGCGCTGATAAATGCCTACAAGCACGATCTTGCCGATAAGGTGCGCAGCATATACGAAAAGAGTGTTTTGCCGAAAATGGCGGCAGACGGTACGGGTTTTGCCCACCGTTTCCCCTGCACAGCGGTGTCGCTTTTTGAGCATTCCTGCGTGGAGCGCGCGCTTTCCTATGCCGAGGGCGGTACGGATTACAGCGTGCTATCGCCGCACATCGGCGGACTGCCCGATGCGGTCAATTCTCTTTACGCCATCAAGAAGCTGGTGTTTGAGGAAAAGCGTGTTTGCTTTGCGGATATGATGCGCATTTTGCGGGACAACTGGCAGGACGCGCAGGAGCTGCGCATGCACGCGCTGAAAAATTACGTCTATTACGGTAATGACAACGACGAGGTGGATGCGCTTGCAGCAGACCTGCTTGCCTTTTTCTCGGATGCGTGTCGCGTCTACGACAAAAAAACGCCGATCCGCTTTGTGAGCGGCGTCAGCACCTTTGGCAGACAGATTGACTGGGCGCCCTCGCGTGCGGCTACCGCGTTCGGACGCAAAAAAGGAGAGGTGCTTTCGGGCAATCTTTCGCCCACTCCGGGCACGGATGCGCGTGGCGCGGCAGCGGTGATCCGTTCTTATTGCAAGGCGGACCTCTCCAAGCAGCACACGGGTGCCGCGCTGGATCTTTGCTTTGTCCCTGCCAATCTGGATAACGAAAACGCCGTATCGGCAATTATGGGTCTTTGCCGTGGATTTGTGGAGCTGGGCGGTTACTTTATGCAGATCGACACGGCGGACAGAGCCACGTTACTGGACGCACAAATGCATCCCGAGAGCTATGGCACACTTTGTGTGCGCGTGTCGGGATGGAACGCTCGTTTTGTCACGCTGTCCCGCGAGTGGCAGGATATGATCATCGGGAAATCAAAATAAAAAAAGAGCTTGCATTGCAAGCTCTTTTTTTATACCGTTATGGGATTAAAACTTGATCTGGTCGATGACCTTGCGCAGGCAATCGGCACTGTAACGCAGCTTTTTCAGCTCCTCGTCGGACAGATGAGAGGGGATGCGGAACTTCACGCCCTCCTGACCGACAACGGTCAGCAGCGACAGGCACACGTCGGAGATGCCGTACTCGCCGTTGAGCATGGTAGAAACCGTCAGCGCGGTGTCGTTGTCGCCGAAGATGCACTTGCAGATGTGCACGGTTGCAACTGCCACGGCATAGTAGGTCGCGCCCTTGCGCGCGATGATCTGCGCGCCGGAGGAGCGTACGTGCTCCTCAACCGCCTCGCGGTCAAGCGGGGGAACGTCCACGCCGTGCGCCTTGACAAGCTCAGCGTACTTGTCGATATCCACGGTGGAAACCGATGCCTGCGACCACGGAATGAAGGAGGAGTCGCCGTGCTCACCCAGTACGTGGGTGTGGATATTCTGCTGGCTGATATCAAAGTGCTTGGCAAGATAGGAGCGCACACGGGAGGTATCCAGAATGGTACCCGAGCCGATGATGCGGTTTGCGGGAATGTTCGTGATCTTGTGGAACACGTAGGTCAGCACGTCCACGGGGTTGCTGACGATCAGATAGATCGCATCGGGGGCGTACTTGGTGATCTGGGGTGCAATATCCGAGAGAATATTGACGTTGATCTGTGCCAGATCCAGACGCGTCTGGCCGGGCTTGCGGCCCATGCCGGAGGTAATGATAACCATATCCGAATCCACGGCGTCGGCATAGCTGCCCGAGTAAACGCGCGTACCGGAGTAGAAGGGAGCGCCCTGAGCGATGTCCATTGCCTCGCCGGCGGCCTTTTCCTCGCGAATGTCGATCAGAAGCACTTCGTTGACAAAGCCTTCAACAGCCAAGGTGTATGCAATGGTCGCGCCGACGTTGCCGGCACCGATAACTGTAACTTTTCTCATCTTAAATTCCTGCTTTTCTGATTATTTGCTGGTAACCTTCACCATATCGTAAAGCTCGCAGAGTTCAGCGTAGCGCTGATCGGCAAGATCCTTCACGGCCTGCTGCTGCGCAGGCGTAAGGGACTCCATATTGCCGGGCTTGAGGGTCTTTTTGTAGTAACGGTCTGCGATCTGCGAGTAGTTGATGTCCAGTGCCTCGATCTTGCCGTTGATCTCGCAAACGACCATGTTGCTCTTGCCCTCAAGCAGAAGATCCACAGCCTTGATACCCATACGGGTTGCGGTGTGACGGTCGCGCAGGGTGGGCGCACCGCCGCGCACGATATGTGCAAAGCGAGCAAAGCGGGTCTCGACGCCAGTCTCAGCCTCGATCTTGGGGGTCAGCACCTCGCCGTACTTTTTGCCGTCGGGCGTGAACACGCCCTCGCTGATGACAATCAGGAAGCTGCGCTTGCCGGTCTTGACCAGCTGCTTCATACGCTCGATCAGCTCTGCCTCGTCAAAGGGGAGCTCGGGCACGATGGCGGCAACAGCGCCGGCGGCGATGGCGGTGTAAAGTGCGATCTGACCGCAGTCACGGCCCATCACCTCGACCACGTTGCAGCGTGCGTGAGATTCGCAGGTGTCGCGCAGGCAGTCCAGCATGCCAAGCGTGGTATTCATTGCGGAGTCAAAGCCGATGGTATAGTCGGTCGCGGTGATATCGTTGTCGATGGTGCAGGGAATACCGACCGTGGGAATGCCGCGGTTGGAAAGGTCGGTGGCACCGCGGAAGGTGCCGTCACCGCCGCAAGCCACGATGGCGTCAATGCCGTGCTTTTTGCAGGTGGCAAGTGCGGTCTGCATGCCCTCCTCGGTCTTGAATTCAAGGCAACGGTTGGAGTAAAGCATCGTGCCGCCGCGTGCGATGATGTTGGAAACCGAACGGGGGGTGAAGGGAATGATCTGGTCCTGAATGAGACCTGCGTAGCCGCCTACGATGCCGACGACCTCAATGCCCTCGTCCAGAGCCTTACGTGCAACGGCGCGCACCGCTGCGTTCATACCGGGCGCGTCACCGCCCGAGGTTAAAATGCCGATTTTGCGAAGTTTTGCCATGTCTATGTCCTCCTCGTCAATTTTTGACGAACAATACTTGATATAATTTTAACAATCTTTTCGGAGTGTGTCAAGAGCTTTTTTGGATTTTACCTTTTATACATAATTATATATATAGTTTTAGTTGTATTGCACATCAAATAACAGGTGGAGTGCATCCAGAATGGCGTTGGTGGCGGCGACAGTGCGGATATAGGCACGATCCCGCATCGGTGAGGCATTGAAGCGGCGTACGGTTGTGCGATCCTTGCCCGCGATGGCGATATATACCGTGCCGACAGGGTTTTCTGCATCGCCACCGCCCGGTCCTGCATAGCCCGTGGTGGCAATGGCGATATCTGCGCCAAGCGCTTGACGCGCGCCCTGTGCCATAGCGGAAGCCACCTCGGCGCTGACTACGCCGTGTGCTTCGATCAGCTCGGCGGGGACGCCAAGCAGCTGCGTTTTGGTGTGCGTCTGATAGGTCACAAAGCCCCCGACCACGGCGGCGGAGCTGCCCGCAATATCCGTCAGACGCTTGGCAATAAGCCCCCCTGTGCAGGACTCCGCCACGGCGACGGTCAACCCCTTTTCCAACAGCTGCCCTACAAGCGCCGCCTCGGGAGAGGGGGTGTCGATGGCGTAAATATACCCCCCGACGGGTGTACTTTTAATGCGTTCTACCGCTTCGTCGCAAAGGCGCGCGGCTTCCTTTTCATTCGTGGCTTTTGCCGTGACGCGCAGGCGCACCTCGCCCTCCACACAGTAGGGAGCGACGGTGGGATTGCTGCTTTCCAAAAGGGTGGCGGGGAGTGCCGCCTCCACGGCGGACTCGCCCATACCGCAGATATGCACGTTGCGGCTGAACAGTACGGCGCCGCAGCGCGGACGCAGGAAGGGCTCTGCTTTTTCGCGGAAAAGCGGCTCCAGCTCGCGCGGGGGACCGGGCAGAAGGATCAACACCTTGCCTTCGTCATTCGTCAGCGCAAGGGCGGGGGCGGTGCCGTAGTCGTTGTCGAACACGATCGCGCCCTCTGGCATCATTGCCTGCTTGCGGTTGTTCGGCGTCATCACGCGCCCTACGGCGGCGAAATAGCGCTCAATGCGTGCAAGAGAGGGGGCGTGAAGCTCCATTTTGCGACCGAACACCTCGGCAGCGATCTCCTTGGTCATATCGTCTGCGGTCGGACCAAGCCCGCCGCTGGTGATGACGAGGTCGGCGCGGGAAAGTGCCGTGCGCAGATCCTCTGCAAGGCGCGCCTTGTTGTCACCCACCACGCTTTGGCGGTAGACGCCGATGCCCAGTGTGGCAAGACGGCGGGAAAGAAAGGCGGCGTTGGTGTTCACGATGTCACCGATGAGCAGCTCGGTGCCCACGCACAAAATTTCCGCACGGGATAAAACTTTTTCCATAAAGCCCCTCCGAAATAAGAGTTCTACTCTTATTTTACCACAAACGCGCCGGATGTGGCAACAATTTTGCGCAATTCTTGCGTTTTTTCGAAAAATATGCTATTATAGAAGGGACAAAACCGAGAAAAAAGGGGGTAACGGTATGGAAGATCGCTGTTTTTTATGTCCGCGTGGCTGTGGTGCAAATCGCAACGAGGGTAAGCTTGGCTTTTGTGCGATGGATGGCGCAATCCGCGTGGCGAGAGCCGCCTTGCACCCCTTTGAGGAGCCGCCGATCAGCGTGGAAAACGGCTCGGGCACGGTGTTCTTCACGGGCTGCTCACTACGCTGCATTTTTTGCCAGAACAGTGCCATACGCACTGCCGAAACGGGCAAAATTTTGACCGTGGAGCAGCTCGCGGACCTCTTTTTGTTCCTACAGGAAAAGGGCGCGGAGAATATCAATCTGGTAACGGCAACGCATTATGCGGACGGCGTGGCGGCGGCGCTGGAGATCGCCAAGCCGCAGCTTTGTATCCCCGTGGTCTATAATTGCGGTGGGTATGAGCGCTTGGAAACGCTTCGCCGCCTTGCGGGCTTGGTAGACGTGTATTTGCCCGATTTCAAGTACGTGTCAAGCGAGCTTTCCGCTGCGTACTCCGCCGCGCCTGATTACGCAGAGGTCGCTACGGCGGCGCTTCGCGAAATGTATGCACAAACGGGGAAGGTGCAATTTGACGCGCGCGGTAAAATGACGCGCGGCGTGATGGTGCGCCATCTGGTTTTGCCCGGTTGCCGCACCGACGCGTATGCGGTCTTAAATCGCATTGCCGCGACCGTGCCGGTGGCGGATGTTCGCCTGTCACTGATGCGGCAATACACCCCCGATTTCGCGCCCGCGGACGCGCCGAAAAATCTCAAGCGCCGTGTGACCTCCTTTGAGTACGAGAGTGTGATGGCACGTGCCTTGGAGCTTGGGTTCGAGGGCTTTTTTCAGGGGAAGGAGGCGGCAAGTGCCGCGTACACGCCGAACTTTGAAGAAAGGGATCTTTTGCGCGAGTTTTTGGAATAAACCCCATAACGGTGTGAAAAACTACCGTTTGGAGGTGATGCAAATGAACGAGAACAAGAAGGATCCGGGCGAGAATAGCCGCGAGAAGGCGGGAACGAAGCTCCCACCCATTGTCACGCCCCCTATTCCTCCCGTGCCGAACCGCGCGTGGACGGAAATGAAAAAGGGTGACAAGGATAAAAAGTAAAAAAAGACCGCCGAAAGGCGGTCTTTTTTTGTTAGGGACCCCTTCAAAACCTTTTAAAGAAGGGGATCGTGTGCAACCGTATTGTTGACGGGAACGGCATTATTTCTTTGAAAACCGCTTGGCGTAATCGCAGCGGCGGCAAAGCGGCTCGATGGCGCGGCGGTTGGTGAAATTATCATAGATCGCGCGGGCGCGTGGGGATTGCAAAATTTCGTCCAGCGGGGTGTCAAGAAGGTTGCCCAGCGCCAGGGTGCCTTCCGCGTCCAGGCAACAGGGCACGACCGTGCCATCGCACAGCACGCCGAACTGATGGCGCAAGCCGTGGCAGAAGATATCCGCATCGGCGGGGGCTTCGGGGCAGGTCATATCCGGCCATTCAAAATGCTCGCCCCATTCCAGAAAGACTTTTTCACGCGCAAGGCGGATGCTGTCACGGTGAGATGGCGCCCATTCCCCGGGGAACGCCTCGTGCAGCTTTTGCAATATCGTAGCGTTCTCCTCCTCACCCTCGCCGCCGATATTCCAAAGGCGAAGCACGGTGATGCAGCCCTTGGCTGCCGCACGCTTGGCGAAATCAATGCAGCTGTCAAAGTAGGCGGGATCGGCAAAGGCGGCGTTCGCCGCGGGGGCGTGTAGGGAAATGCTGATCTTATAGGGGAGGTTTTCTAATACCGTTTCGGCACGTTTTGCAAGAAGCGAGCCGTTGGTCGTGAGGATCGGGTAAAATCCCTTTTCCCACGCGCGTTTTACAAAATGGGGGAAGGACGGGTGCAAAAGCGGCTCGCCCATCAGGTGGAAATACAGGAATTTCACCTTGCCCACAAGAGCGTCGGTGATGGTCTCAAATTCCTCGTCGGAAAGCATTCTTTTCGGGCGCTTCGTGCCGTGGCAAAAGGAGCAGGAGAGGTTGCAGATATTCGTAATTTCCAGATACGCCTTGTCGATCATAGAGGGCTCCTTTCGCTTTTTATCAATTTATATTATATCAAAAAAACGCCTTGTTTTCAAGGCGTTTTTACTTGATTTCCTGCTCTAAATTTTCAAAAAGGGGAGAGGTGAAAAAGTCGAGGATCGAGATCTCCAGCCCGTCACAGATTTTTTGCACGGTGGATACGGTGGTGGTGGAGTTTCGTCCGCTGACGATGTTGTTCAGGGTGGATTGCGTGATGCCGCAGATGGTGGAAAGCTTGTTCAGGGTGATGCCGTGTGCTTTGCAAAGCTCTATGATGCGCGCTCTGACCGCCTCGCCAACTCTCATAACATTCTCCTAACTCTAATGGGTTAATTTTATTTTACCGAAAAACCGAGAGAAAAATTACCCCTCAAGGGTTGACAATGCCAAAAAGCTGTGTTAAAATAAGAATGTAACTCAAAAGAGTTAACTTTGGGCTTTTAAGGAGGACAAAATGAGATTTTGCACGAAATGCGGCGCACAGCTGCTTGACGAGGCCGTAATCTGCACCAAGTGCGGCTGTATGGTGGAGGGAATGAGGCGGCCTGTACCCAGAGCACCGCAGCAGGTGCGAGACGGCTTGCTTGACGTGACGGAGAAGCGTCCCTCTACCCTTTTGGTGGTTTTTGATTTTCTGTTTGCTATTTTCGCGGTGCTCACTTTGTTCTGGGTCGCGATTGCTTTTGCAGAGAACTACTTGTCTGCCAATATCAGCACGAAAGGCTATAACTATTCCATTTCGGGACACATACGCTTTGAGGAGGATTACATGAGCGTAGCGATTGTCGGCGCGATCGCGTCCTTGGCTTGTGCCCTGACCAGCTTCATTATGACAATGGTGGAAAAGCAGCGCATCGAGCGCTTGTTTTCCGCTATTGTGAAGCTTTGTGCCGGCCTTTTTCTGACCTTTGCAACCATTTATTTTGTTGCATAAGAGTAAGCTCTGATTTTCTTGGGAGGTACATAATGAAATATTGTGCAAAATGTGGTGCAGAGATGGTAGACGAGGCGATTTTCTGCGTGAAATGCGGCTGTGCCGTGGAGGACGGAGGGATCGCGCAAAGCGGCCGGAGCAATGCGCAAAACTCGGCAATCGTCACGGTGGCGAAGGTGTTTATGATTTTGACGTTAGTGGTATGGGGCTTCTACGGTCTGATCCTGTTTATCGCTTTTGCGCTTTTGGGGTTGGCGCCTTTGGGGCTTTTGGGCTTTATTCCGTTGGCGTGGTGCTTGCCGATGACAATCGTATGCTTCAATAAAACGAAGCGCGGCGAGCCGATCGGCGTGGGCTTTAAGGTTTGCGTTTTGCTTTTTGTGAATATGGTTGCCGGTATTTTGCTGCTTTGCGACAACAATAATTAAAGCATAAATCAAAAATGCTCAACGCGGTTGCGTTGAGCATTTTTGATTGCAGGAAAGCTTTTGAAGGGAGTGCGAGGGGGACTTTTTTAAAAGTCCCCCTCGTTTTCTTCTTTTCTTATCTTAACACGCACCATCTTTTATAGCACGAGCAGGCGGAGTTATTGCTATATCGCTCGGCTCTTGCGTGAGGGGCGCCGTTCAGGCAAAAGCATTTGCCCTTGATGCTTTGATTGTCCAGCATCACGGCGCTGCCGTAAAAATTCGGCTCTCGCGGTCCCACCCAATAGCAGCAGGTGCCGCACAGTCTTTGTGTGCCTGACATAGGATATGACATAATAAACCTCCTATAAATAGAAAGTGGATAAAAACAAGGGAAAACCGCAAGCGGCTTTCCCTTGTGATTTGTTCAATTACTTGCTTGCCTCTTCGATAGCAACAGCAACTGCCACGGTCATACCTACCATGGGGTTGTTGCCCGCGCCAATGAGGCCCATCATCTCTACGTGAGCGGGCACGGAGGAGGAGCCTGCGAACTGCGCGTCACCGTGCATACGGCCCATCGTGTCGGTCATGCCGTAGGAAGCGGGGCCTGCAGCCATGTTATCGGGGTGCAGGGTACGGCCGGTACCGCCGCCGGAAGCAACGGAGAAGTACTTCTTGCCGTTCTCGATCGCCCACTTCTTGTAGGTGCCGGCAACGGGATGCTGGAAGCGGGTGGGGTTGGTGGAGTTACCGGTGATGGAAACGCCAACGTTCTCCAGACGCATGATAGCAACACCCTCCGGAACGCTGTCAGAGCCGTAGCACTTGACGTTCGCGCGGGGACCGTTGGAGAATGCCTTCTCGGACAGAACGGTCACTTCCTCGGTAGCGGGATCGAACTGGGTCTTCACATAGGTGAAGCCGTTGATACGGGAGATGATATAAGCGGCGTCCTTGCCAAGACCGTTCAGGATAACGCGAAGGGGCTTTACGCGCACCTTGTTTGCGTTCAGAGCGATCTTGATTGCGCCCTCAGCGGCAGCGAAGGACTCGTGGCCGGCGAGGAAGCAGAAGCAATCGGTCTCCTCGGAAAGCAGCATTGCGCCGAGGTTGCCGTGGCCAAGACCAACCTTACGGTTCTCAGCAACGGAGCCGGGAATGCAGAATGCCTGCAGGCCGATACCGATAGCGGCAGCGGCGTCAGAGGCCTTGGTGCAGCCCTTCTTGATTGCGATAGCAGCGCCCACAACGTAGGCCCACTTAGCGTTCTCAAAGCAGATGGGCTGGGTCTCTTCAACGATCTTGTAGGGGTCGATGCCCTTAGCGTCGCAGATCTCCTTGCACTCGTCGATAGAGTTGATGCCAAATTCCTTCA